>DATIEW010000242.1:0-3228 GCA_035455585.1 Vicinamibacterales bacterium
CGACGCCGCGGAACTGGATGGAACGCTTCGCTACGTCGCGTCGACCTACGAGGCCTCGCGCGATCGCCTGACGCCGGGTGTGGGCGTGCGGGGCCCGCGCATCCTGAATTTCGCGCCGCTGCTCGTGCTCGGCGAGTGGCCCGTCAACGACGCTGTCCGCCAGGTGCTGACCGCTTGTGAGCGCGCCGTGGGTGCGCCCGTCGAGATCGAGTTCGCGATCACTCTGGACGATCGCGCCGGGCAGGCGCGCGTCGGGTTCCTGCAGGTCCGGCCCATGGTCCGGTCGGCCGACGAGGTCGACGTCACACCCGAGGACCTGATCGGCCCCGACGTCGTCATTGCCTCACGCCAGGTCATGGGCAACGGCGTGGTCGCCGGTCTGCGCGACATCGTCTACGTGCGGCCGGACCGCTTCGAGGCGAGGCACACACCCCAGATCGCCAGCGAGGTCGCGGACCTGAATGCGGCGCTGGTCCGCGGCGGCGCGCAGTACGTGCTGGTCGGCTTCGGACGCTGGGGCTCGTCGGACCCGTGGCTCGGAATCCAGGTTACGTGGCCGCAGATATCGGGCGCGCGCGTGATCGTGGAGTCGGCGCTTCCGACACTGGCGGTGGAGCTGAGCCAGGGATCCCACTTCTTTCACAACATCTCGAGTCTGGGCGTCAGCTACTTCAGCGTCCGGGAGGGAGACCGCCTCGACTGGGCGTGGCTCGAGCGTCAGCCCGCTGCCCACGAACTGCCCTTCATCCGACACGTCCGTACCGAGGCGCCGCTTCGGGTGAGAGTCGATGGCCGCTGCGGCGCGGGCGTCATTCTGCGGGGCGACTGAGGTCTGGGCCCGGGGTCCGGGGTCCGGGATCCGGGATCCGGGTACGCCCGGTATCATTACGGCATGCAGCCGGACCGCGCGATGGACCGGATCATGGACGCGCTTCGTGAGCGCGCCAAGGAACTCCACTGTCTCTATGCCGTCCACGAGCTGGTCAGCCGGGACGATGCAACGGTCGAAGAGGTCTGCCGTGCGCTGCTGGGGGTGATTCCGCCCGGTTGGCAGTTTCCGGACGTCTGTGTCGCGCGCATTACGCTGAACGGCACCGTCTATCAGCCTCCACAGTTCGCACCGACGCCCTGGGTCCAGAAGGCGGACGTGTTCCTCCAGGGCCGCCCAATCGGGTCGATCGAAGTCTTCTACACCGAACCGATGCCGGCCTCCGACGAGGGCCCGTTCCTCAAGGAGGAGCGCAAGCTGATCGACACGATCGCGGAGCGGATCGGCGAGTTCGTGGCCGTCCGCCGGGCGCCCCGCGCGCCAGCCAGGAGCACCGAGCCGGGCAGCGAGTGGCGGGTCATCGTCGACTTCCTCCGCAAGACGGATCAGCCGCTCGTGGGGCGAATCTCGAGGCGCATGCTGAACTACCTGAGCTGGCACGGCATCACAGAGGCGCAGCAGCTCCTGCCGCGCGCCGGCGCCGGGCTGCGCGACTCGCCCGCGGACGACAACCGCCCGCTCGACCGGCGGCGGATCCCTCCGCCCTCGGCAGCCACGCACGAGGCGTTCGAGATCGCGGCCCGTCACCTGCCGGGCGACGAAATCGTCGCGTGCATCGAAGGCTGGATCAAGGACGACAAGGCCGCGTTCCTCATCGAGGCGGTCGAGCACCAGCACACGTCGCTCTCCGATATTGCCCAGGCACTCGAGCGCTACGAGCAGTTCGCCGCGGCCGACCGCGATCTGTCGCGCGCCGTTCAGACGGGCCTGCGCGTCTCGCTCGCCCGCCGGCTGCTCACCGACGACGTCGAGTTCGTAAACCGGGCGAAGACCTACCTCGAGATCGAGGACTACCATGACGTGCTCCGCCGAACGATCGCGCCGGCGGCCAGCCACGGCAAGCTGGGCGGCAAGAGCGCGGGGCTGCTCCTGGCCGCCAGCATCATTCGAAGCGCCAGAGAGTACGCGGACACGCTGGGCGCGATCAAGGTGCCGCGCACCTGGTACATGACGTCGGACGGCGTGTTGAGCTTCCTCGAGCACAACCAGCTCGACGATGTCCACAACCAGAAGTACCTGGAGATCGAACGCATCCGGCGCGAGTACCCGCATATCGTCCAGGTCTTCAAGCACTCGCCGTTTCCGCCGGAGCTTGCGCACGGGCTGGCGCTCGCGCTCGACGATCTGCGCGACGTGCCGCTCATCGTTCGCAGCTCGAGCCTGCTCGAAGACCGCATGGGCGCGGCCTTCTTCGGCAAGTACAAGAGCCTGTTCGTCGCCAATCAGGGGACGAAGGCCGAGCGGCTCGAAGCGCTGATGGATGCGATCGCGGAGGTCTACGCGTCGGTTTTCGGTCCCGATCCGATCGAGTACCGGGCCAACCGCGGGCTCCTCGACATTCACGAGGAAATGGGCATCATGATCCAGGAGGTCGTCGGTTCCAGGGTCGGCCCGTACTATCTGCCCGCCTACGCGGGCGTGGCGTTCAGTCACAACGAGTTCCGATGGTCGCCGCGCATCGCCAGGGAGCACGGGCTGCTGCGGATCGTGCCGGGGCTGGGCACGCGCGCCGTCGATCGGGTCAGCGACGACTATCCGGTGCTCGTCGCGCCGGGGAATCCTGGCCTGCGGGTCAACGTGACGCCGGAGGAAATCGAGCGCTATGCGCCGAAGAGAATCGACGTCATCAATCTCGAGTCGCGAACCTTCGAGACCGTCGCCATGACGGACCTGCTCCGGCAGTACGGCCGCGACTACCCGATCGTGCGGCAGGTCCTCTCGGTGCTCGACGAAGGGGGCGTGCACCGACCGGTGCCGTTCGGCTGGGATCCCGCAGCAGCCCACGCGGTCGTCACGTTCGACGGTCTGGTGCGCGACACCGCGTTCATTCCGCAGATGCGGGCGCTGCTGCGCGTGCTCCGGGAGCGGCTCGAGACGCCGGTCGACCTCGAGTTCGCCTCCGACGGCCACGACGTGTATCTGCTGCAGTGCCGGCCGCAGAGCTTCACGGCCGATGCGGCCCCGGCTGCGATTCCGCGCGACGTGCCACGCGAGCGCGTGCTGTTCGCCACGCGTCGGTTCGTCTCGAACGGCCTGGTCCCCGACCTCACCCACATCGTCTACGTGGATCCCGACGGGTATCTGGAGCTCGATACGCTGGGCAAGCTGACCGACGTCGGACGGGCGGTCGGGCGGCTGAACAAGCTGCTTCCGCGCCGGCAGTTCGTGCTGATCGGCCC
>DATIEW010000243.1:0-2318 GCA_035455585.1 Vicinamibacterales bacterium
TGCTACGCCAACCGCATGCTCCTGGCCGAGGCGAACCAGTGGCCCGCGGATGTCCGCGAGTACTTCGCGGACGGCGACGAGTGCCACATGGCCTACCATTTCCCGTTGATGCCGCGGCTCTTCATGGCCGTCCACCAGGAGGACCGGTACCCGATCTCGGACGTGCTCGCCAGGACGCCGCCGATTCCCGATGTCTGCCAGTGGGCGCTGTTCCTCCGCAACCACGACGAGCTGACGCTCGAGATGGTGACCGAGGAGGAACGCGACTACATGTATCTGGCGTACACCGCCGATCCCGAGGCGCGGCTCAATCTGGGCATCAGGCGGCGCCTCGCGCCGCTCCTAGGCAACGATCGGCGGCGGATCGAGCTGCTGACGGCGCTGCTCTTCTCGCTGCCGGGCACGCCGATCATCTACTACGGCGACGAGATCGGCATGGGCGACAACATCCAGCTCGGCGATCGCCACGGCGTCCGGACGCCGATGCAGTGGAGTGCGGACCCTAATGCCGGCTTCTCGACGGCCCCGCCCGAGAGGCTCTACAGCCCCGTCGTGACCGATCCCGTATATTCCTACCAGGCCGTCAACGTAGCGGCGCAGCAGGCGGACCCCGCCTCCCAGCTCCACTGGATCCGCAACATGGTGGGGCTGCGGAAGCTGTTCCACGTGTTCGGGCGCGGGAGCATCACGTTTCTCGAGCCCGAGAACCGGAAGATCGTCGCGCACGTGCGGCAGGACGAGCAGGACCTGATCCTCTGCGTCGCCAACCTGTCGCACCTCGCGCAGCCGGTCCAGCTCGATCTCTCGGCGTTCAATGGCATGACGCCGATCGAGATGCTGGGGTATACGACGTTTCCGGAGATCGGGGCCGATCCCTATCTCCTGACCCTCGGTCCCTATGGCTATTACTGGTTCGAGCTCCAGCGCCGTGGCGGCTGACGCCCGGCCCGAACCCGTCGAGATCGTCATCGGGTTCCCGACTCGCGGTGGGGCCGATGCCGACCAGGAAGCGATCGTGCGCGAGGTGGCCTCGGCCTTCGCGCGGCGCGACCCGTCGGTCCGCTGGCGCCTCATTGTCGCCGACACGGGAACGGGCGACAGCGCGCTCGGGCGGATGCGCGATACGCTCGGCGCCGGCGCAGAGCTGGTGGAGGTGAAGTACGCGCTGCAGCCGAGCGACTCGCTCAACCTCCCGTACCATGGCCTGACGGGACGCGCCAGGGCGCTTCGCGCGATCTTGGAGCAGGCGCGCGGCACACGCGGCTGCGTCATCCTCGATCCGCGCTCCGGCGCGCCGTCGGCGTGGCTGGATCACCTGGTGCAGCCGCTGATAGACGACGCGGCGGACTTCGTGGCGCCCGAGTACTGCCGGCATCCCTTCACCGGGGGCCTCG
This sequence comes from Vicinamibacterales bacterium, assembly GCA_035455585.1. Classification (GTDB taxonomy): domain Bacteria; phylum Acidobacteriota; class Vicinamibacteria; order Vicinamibacterales; family 2-12-FULL-66-21; genus DATIEW01. The sequence continues at coordinate 1,395 of DATIEW010000243.1, forward strand.
TCCATGGTCTCGTGTATCCGATGTTCCGGGCGCTCTACGGCGTACGCCTGCGCTACCCGGTCTCGGCCGACGCTGCCTGCTCGCCGCGACTGATCGAGGCCATGCTGCCCGATCCAGTCTGGCAGTCCGACGCCGGCCAGGTGGGTATCGACCTCTGGATGGCGGCAACGGCGGCCTCGGGCGGATTTCGAATGGCCCAGACGTGCGTCGGCAACCGGACCGAGGCGCGCGCCGGGCTGGATCTGAGCACCACCGTGTCGCAGCTGGTCGGCTGCCTGTTCCTCGACATGGAACGGCGGGCGGCGGCGTGGCAGAGAATCCGCGGCTCGCGCGCGCTCCCGCAGTTTGGCGACACGCAGCCCACGCCGGCGCCGCCCGACATCGACGCCGCCACGCTCGTCGAATCGTTCCGCCTCGGCCACCGGGAACTGCAGGACGTCTGGGCCGAGGTGCTGCCACCGCTCGCAATCCTTCAATGGCGGCGGCTCGCCACGATGCCCATCGACGCCTTCCGCGTCGACGATGCGCTGTGGGCGCGGACCGTTTACGACTTTGCGATGGGGCACCGGCTGCGGGTCATCGCCAGGGACCACCTCCTGCGATCGCTGACGCCCCTGTACCTCGGGTGGCTCGCGTCGCTCGTGCGGGAGGTCGGCCCCGCGCCCCCGGAGGAGGCCCAGGCGCGTATCGAGCGGCTCTGCCTCGTCTTCGAGGCCGAGAAACCGTACCTCATCTCGCAGTGGCGCTGGCCGGAGCGTTTCAGGCCGGTCAAGCTGCGGCGGTAGCTGCAATGCCGATGGGCAAGGGGCAAGGGGAAATGGGCAATCGGATCGCGAACCCGCGAACCGCGAACCCGCGGATCCCGGACCCCGGGATCCGTAAGAGAGAGAGGAACCCATGTGGGAACAGGTTGAGGAGATGCTG
>DATIEW010000244.1:0-4032 GCA_035455585.1 Vicinamibacterales bacterium
GTCGGGGCGGGGGTGTGGGGCGGAGCCCCACGTTGGATTGGCGGCTGGCACACGGCCTCCGGGAGGCGGGCTGGCTTGCGGTGTAGACGAGCCCGGCTGCCGCGTGGTTCCGCAACGGGAGGAACGGCCCTCCCGACGATCACTCAATCTTCGATGCCGTGGTCCGCCTCGTGGTGGTCAGACGGGCCGGGACGCGGGCTCGCGATCATGTCCGCCGACGGTACGAATCTGCAAACCGCTGGCCCCGTCGATCGGGATCGAGGGCTCGCCCGGCGCGAGTCCTGTCGACTGGTCTCCAGATGGTCAGTGGATCGTCGCGGGCGGGAGCGATGATCAGGGGGCGGCGTCGTGGAGAATCCCCGTGAACGGCGGAGCCCCGGTTCGCATGCTCAGCGGCGACGCCAAGAACCCGATCTGGTCCCCCGCCGGGGATCTGATCGTGTACGCGGGTCGGTTCGTAGACGGCCAGGTGCCGCTGTTCGGCGCGCGGCCGGACGGGACGCGCGCGGATTCGCCGGCCGTACGCGTGCGCGAAGGCGGCTATCGTTTCCTGCCGTATGGGCGTGGCCTGGTGTACCTGGAGCGGCTGCGGTCGGTGGACTTCTCGCTGCTGGATCTCGCGACAGGGGACCGCCGGCCGCTGAACCGCCTCGAGGATCGGGGCCGGCTGCAGACGTTCGACCTCACTCCGGACGGAAAGACGATCGTGTTCGACCGCTCGCAGGAACGGTCGGATATCGTGCTGATCGAGCGACCGCTCACGACTGCATGTTGACGTCGAGACGGATTCCCATACGACCCGGCGTGGACCACGAAGACGGTGGGCGGGCCGAACGTCGCGCTGAACGCGCGCGGTAATACCTATTCGGCCCGGAGGACCTCGACAGCCTGCACGCGGAGAGCGCGCAGGGCCGGCCCGATGCACGCCAACGCGACGACCAGCAGCAGCGTGGCAATCGCCGTCGCATAGGCTCCCGGATCGAGCGGCGACACGCCGAACAAGAGACTTCGGATCACCAGGGTGCCGAAATACGACAACGGCAGCCCGACGAACAGACCAAGTGAGGACACGGCCAACGCGTGCCGCGTGACCAGTCCCAGGATGTTCCATCCCGCCGCCCCAAGTGCCAGCCGGATGCCGAACTCCCGCCGGCGCTCGATCGTCGACTGCGCGATCAGACCGTAGAGGCCGATGGCTGCAAGCGTGAAGCCCAGCGCCGCCAGTAGGCTGAGCATCCAGGCGAACACGCGCTGCTGGCGCAATTCGCGGTCGATACCGGCGCTCAGCGGCCGCGCCGCCGAGAGCGGGATGGCGCTTGCGGTGCGTGCAGCGATGGAATTCGCAATCTCTCCCACCCGGTGAACCGGAAGAGTCGACCTGATCATGTAAACGCCGTTCGTGCCCGCCGAGCGGAACTGCGCGAACGGCAGATACAAGGTCGGATCCGGCTCGCCGACAATGGACCGCCAGCCCGAATCCCTGGCGACGCCGACGATCCTCAGCTCGCGCTCCGGCCTTGCGGCGATTCGGGCGAGCCGCACCGTCCGGCCCACGACGTCGACGGTGTGGAACAACTGCCGCGCGAGCCTCTCGCTGACGATCGCCGGTCCGGGCTCGCCCGTCGCAAGCGCTTCCTCGAAGGTGAAGGCGCGTCCACGAACGATCGGAATTGACAGCAGCCGGAAGTAGCCGTCGCTGACGCCGTTTCCCGTGACGTTGATGGGCGCGTCGGGGTCGCCGCTTGGTGGAATCACGCCGACGCTCGATCGCGAGCCGAATGGCGCGCGCGTCGACACGCTGACGCTCTGGAAGTCTCCGATCGCCTGCAGGGCGGGCAGCACCTCCCGGTGATAGGCCAATGCCCGGCGGCTGTCGTACCCATGCTGGTCCAGGGTGAAATCGACGACGCTCACACCGTGTGGGTCCATGCCGAGGTCGACGGCGTGCAGGTTGCGCAGCGTCGCGACGAGCAGCAGGGCGCCGACCAGCAGCGTGAGCGAGAGCGCAAGCTGCAGGACCCCCAGACTGCCGCGCAGCTTCGGTGCGCGACTCCATGTGGCGGTTCCCCGGCCCAGGGTCGACAGCCCGCGGGTTCGTGTCACCAGCCATCCGGGCGCAAGCGCCGCCAGCGTTCCCGTCGCAACGGCGACGGCGACGGTCAGGCCGAGCACGCGCATGTCCATCGGGACGGCAGCGCCGAAACCCGGCGGCCGCGGAAAGAGGAGCCCCTCGATGACGTCCTTGAGGTACCCGGCCAGTGCGAGGCCGAGCGCGGCCCCCGCGACGGAAAGCAGCCAGCTCTCCATCATCTGCAGTCGCATCAGCCGCGATCGGGACGCGCCCAGCGCCTGCCTGATCGCGATCTCGTGCTCCCGCCGGGCCACTCGGAACATCAGCAGGTTCGCGACGTTGGCGCACCCCAGGAGGAGGAGCACGGCGCCCACGGCCAGCATCGTTCTGACCACCCTCGCCGTCCCCGCCCGCATCATCGGTGGCAGGCCCAGGCCCGGAAACACTCGTGGCGCCACCTCCTTGGCCTCCCCAGACCCGACGTCACTCAGCTGTCTCTCGAGCACCGTCAGTTCGCCTTCGATCTCGGCGAAGCTCCGGCCCGGCGCCGCCCTGACGACGAACCCGTAGAAGGGATAGTCGCGCGACTCTTCGACATGGTTCAGGTATGACCAGGTCGCGCCGGTGAGCCACGCCTCGATGCCACCGGTGTTCGAAATGCCATCGAACGACGGCGGAGCCACGCCGATGATCGTGAACGGCCGGCTGTTGAGCGTGATCGGCTCCCCGATGGCGTCCTCTGCAGATCCGAATGCGGACCGCGCGAGCGCATGGCTGACCACTACCACCGGCGAGCCGGATGGTCCGCGATCTTCGCCGGGCGTGAAGCTCCTGCCGGGGCCGATCCGTACGCCCAGCACGTCGAAGAAATCCGCCGTGACCACCGCGGTGCCGGCTTCACGGGGCAACGCGCCCGCCACGGAGACACTCGCGCTGCTCTCCTGCACGCCTGCGATGCCCGTGATGCTGCGAGCGCGGGATCGGATGTGAGCGAGGTTGTCGTACGACACTCCCGAAGGACTGAAGCTCACACTCGCGCCGCTTTGACGCCATCGCCCGAACCACACCACCGCCAGCGACCGTGCGTCAGCCACGCCGGGGTGCGGCCTCCACAGCAGCCAGTTCCCGACGCTGAGGATCGCGGTGACGGGCCCGATCGAGAGCGCAACCGCGAGCAGCACCGTGACCGAGAATGCCGGCGAGCTGCGGAGCGCGCGTTCCGAATAGCGGATGTCCTCCCAAAGGGACCTTGGCCGCGGGAACGTCATATGTGGGACTCACGCATGGGTGCGCGCCAGCGGCGTTGGTATGGTCACCGGCTTGACACTCTACGAAGCCGGCGACAATCCTGGCATCGGCAGCATATACCACGAGGCGACGTCGGAGTATGGTACTGGCTGCGACTGGGAGGCCACGTGACTGATTACAGCGGGTTCACGACTCGGGGCGCCCCGTCCCCAGTCCAGCGGGCGGTCAGCGTTCTCGAGCCGGACTGAAGGCGACGATGCCACGCGATGTCATCCGCGGGTTCCACGCCGCCGCGCTCGCCGCGTGCGCAGCAGCGACGGTTGGGTGTGAGCTGCAGCAACCTCTCATGCTGACCTGCACGACGCAGCCCGGCGAAATCGTCGACGTCGTCCGGTTGAGCCCGCAACAGGGGCAGGCCACACTGCTTTCGGTCTCGCCGCCCCGGTCCGGTTCGGTGCAGGTGTCACCGACCGCGTACGACGTCACGTTCGAGCCCGGCACCGACGGAGCCCCGCGACTGCGGCTCACGATCAATCGGTATACGTTTCGATCGACAAGACAGGAGGGAGGCGGAGCCGATGCGGCCGCAACAGGTTCGACCCTCACCGGAGTATGCGAGCGATACCGGGGCAGGCCGTTCTGAGCAGCCCTGCCCGGGCGAAGGAACGATGGGTTCTCAGTGTAAGCGAGGGTGTCATGGAAGAAACGCGCTA
>DATIEW010000245.1:0-2871 GCA_035455585.1 Vicinamibacterales bacterium
GCCGCCGGCGATCGCGTCCTGCTTCACCCCGACGGCCGATGGGAATACGCCGATCCGGCGAAGCGCGCCGCCGCGCCGCCGGCCGCCGCTGCCCCGGCAATCACGACCCCCCTCGCCGCGGGCGCATGTCCGCCCGGCTCGCAGGCGCAGCTGTTCGGCATCGGACGCTGCGTGACGCCGGCTGACACCGATTACAACCGCGGCTCCCTGAGCGGGAAGGGCCGCTAGCCGATGCGGATCGTCGGCATCGTCCTCGGCGTGCTGGTCCTGGTCGCCGGGTACTTCTGGGTGGTGCTGAGCTGGAACTACTCGACCGGCGAGCGCGCGGGCTGGGTGCAGAAGTTCTCGAAGAAGGGCTGGCTCTGCAAGACCTGGGAGGGCGAGATGGCGATGGTGTCGATGCCCGGCTCGATCACCGAGAAGTTCTTCTTCACCGTGTGGGACGAGGCGGTCGCCGCGCAGATCAACAAGTCGATGGGCAAGCGCGTCTCGCTGCACTACGACGAGAAGGTCGGCCTGCCGACGTCGTGCTTCGGCGAGACGCGCCACTACGTCACCGGCGTGACCCGCGTCGAGGAGATCCCGCTCGCGCCCGGCATCGTCGTGCCGACCCCGCAGCCGCCGCCGGCGGCGCCGCCCGCCGCGCCGGCGAAGTGATGCGCGCGCGCCGGTCCCGCTAGAACCCGATGCGCGCCTTGCGCGCCGACCGGCCCTCGGGGAGGTCGTCGGTCTCGATCGCGTCGTGCCCGGCGAGCTTGGCGTTGCCGAACGCCGCGAGGATCGTGCGGCGCATCTCGCGCGGGCTCGCGGCCGCGAGCCGGTCGAGCACCGCCGCGCCGAGCCGCTCGGGGAACTGCCGTCCCCAGTCGTGCGAGTTCCGGATGTCGGCGTAGATCGCCTGCGCGATCCTCATCGCGCCCTCCCGGTCCGGCGCCTCGATCTCGTAGACGTTCATCCGGTTGAGGATCGGCTCCGGGATGCGCGCCGCGTCGTTCGCGGTCGCGACCCAGAACACGTTCGAGGCGTCGATCGGGATCTCCACGAACTCGTCGATGAACGCGCGCGCGGTGTCGGTCTCGAGCAGCGAGTAGAGCGCACCGAGCGGGTCGTACTGCGAGTCGCCGGTCGCCTTGTCGATCTCGTCGACGACGAGCAGCGGGTTCGCGTACTGCCCGTTGAGGAAGGTCTCGAACACCTTGCCCGGCTTCGCGTTCTTCCACTGCGAGGACGAGCCCGAGAGGATCCAGCCGGCGGTGAGCGAGCTCATCGACACGAAGCCGAACCCGGTCGAGAGGAGGTTGGCGATCTTGCGCGCGAAGTGCGTCTTGCCGATACCCGGCTCGCCGAGGAGCAGCATCGGCGCGAGCTCGAGCGAGTCCGACGACGACGCGCAGAGCGCGATCTGCTTCTTCACGTCGTCGAGCACCTCGCCGAAGTTGGGCAGCTCGTCGTAGAGATGCGCCATCGCGGGGACGCCCGCCGGCTTCACCGTGAGGCGGGTGCCGCCCGCCTTCAGCATCTTCTCGTAGGTCGCCTTGAGCGACTCGTTCGCGCTCGCGGGCAGGTCGGCGAGCGCACGATCCACGACCTCGACGTCGTAGACCTCCTTGAACCCCCCGATCGGGATGTCCACCGTTTTCCGCGTCACCGCAGGCAGGTTGGTCTTCGCCGGCATCTCGTGCACCTCCATGGCCAAGGGACGGACCGTCCCGGGCCGTAGGTCGAAGTTAGCACGCGTGCCCGCGGCCGTTCAATGCACCCGGAAGCAGGAAACGCGCCCGTGCGGCGGCGCGATCCGCGGGGAAACGTCCTGCCCGGCGGCTTTGGCAGCCGCGACGCCCGGCTGCTGACGCACCGGGCTTGCCAGATCCCGGGCCGGCGTGATTGAATTCCTCCGGGAACGAGTCTACCCATGCATCGCGAATTCGCTTTCGGGTTCTTTTTCTTTCCCCGCCCGCTGGCGGAGGGACCCGGTTAGGCTCGACCCGACAGGACCCGCAACCGCCAGCACCGCAAGGGCTGGCGGTTTTGTTTTTCTGAACCGCCAACGAGGCACCGCATGAGCACCGCAGACACCTTCCCGCCGCAGGTCCCGGCCGACCGGACCTCGCTGACCGACGACGAGCGGATCGGCAACATCGTCCCGCTGCCGCCGCCCGAGCACCTGATCCGGTTCTTCCCGATCCAGGGCACGCCGGTCGAGAAGCTGATCACCGACACGCGGAAGCGGATCAAGGAGATCCTGCACGGCACCTCCGACCGCCTGCTGGTGATCATCGGGCCGTGCTCCATCCACGATCCGGCGGCCGCGGTCGAGTACGCCGGCCGGCTCAGGTCGGTGCGCGACCGGCTCGCCGACGACCTGGAGATCGTGATGCGGGTGTACTTCGAGAAGCCGCGCACCACCGTCGGCTGGAAGGGGCTGATCAACGACCCGTACCTGAACGGCAGCTTCCGCATCAACGAGGGCCTGCGGGTCGCTCGCGACCTGCTGGTGCGGATCAACCAGGCGGGCGTCCCGGCCGGCTCCGAGTTCCTCGACGTGATCTCGCCGCAGTACATCGGCGATCTCATCAGCTGGGGCGCGATCGGCGCGCGCACCACCGAGAGCCAGGTGCACCGCGAGCTCGCCTCCGGCCTGTCGGCGCCGGTCGGCTTCAAGAACGGCACCGACGGCAACGTCCGGATCGCGGTCGACGCGATCCTAGCCGCCCAGCAGCGGCACCACTTCCTGTCGGTGCACAAGAACGGCCAGGTGGCGATCGTCCAGACCCAGGGCAATCCGGACTGCCACGTGATCCTGCGCGGCGGCAAGGCCCCCAACTACGACGCCGACAGCGTGGCCCAGGCCTGCAAGGACCTGGCTGCGTC
>DATIEW010000246.1:0-9616 GCA_035455585.1 Vicinamibacterales bacterium
GTGACGACGACGGCACTGCAGGTCCTGCCGCTGCTCCGTCGATAGGCGTGCGGGATGGTCGCGTCGAAGTAGATGGCGTCGCCCGCCTCGAGCGCATGTTCGTCGAGGTTGATGTGCACGCTCAGCATGCCCTGGATCACGTAGATGAACTCGACGCCCGCATGCTCGTGCGGCCGTAGCCTGTCCCGCGCCACTGGAAGGAACTCGGCGTAATAGCAGTTGATGCGGCGCTCGGTGGCCGGGTAATCGAGCGACGTGAACCGATACGCACTGTCGCGCCCGCCAGGGCGCTCGGGCAACGCCACACGCTGGTTCTTCCTCGTGACCGCGACGAGCGGCTTCTCACGCGCGCCGGCGAAGAAGAACTCCAGGCCGACACCGAAGACGAGCGCGATGCGCAGCAGCGTCGGCAGTGTGGGAAACAGACGTCCGCGCTCGATCTTCGAGAGCAGCGCCGGCGACAGGCCGGTGTGCTTCCCGAGATCGACGAGGCCAATCTTCTTCTTCAGGCGGAGCGCGCGAATCCTGGCTCCAATCCCGTAATCGTTCAGTCCGTCCTGCAGCGTCTTCGAGAGCATCGGACCCCTCGTTTGACTGTGGTTCACATTCCGCGCCGTTCTTGTCGTGAGGCTCACACGACTTTGCGCGTGCGCGGCACTTTAACTTGTATGCAATCGTAATTGCATTATAGTCAAACCAAGGAGCGGGTGCAGAGCCGGTGGATGCAGCCGGTGAGCCACCCGCGTCGTGCGGGAATCGCTTTCGATTCATCTTCAAGGAGTGCACATGAACACCAGGATTGCTTTCACCACACTGGCGCTGATCGGTACTGTGACCGCCGCCGCGGCCCGCGCTCAAACCAGGGACATCGTCGAAACGGCAGTGGCGTCCGGGTCGTTCACGACCCTGGCCCGGGCGCTGACCGCGGCGGACCTCGTGGGAACGCTCAAGGGGCCGGGCCCATTCACGGTGTTCGCCCCGACCGACGAGGCGTTCGCGAAGCTGCCCGCGGGAACGCTGGACGACCTGCTGAAACCCGAGAACAGGGCCACGCTGCGGCGCGTGCTCACCTACCACGTCGTGCCCGGCAGGGTCATGGCGGCAGACGTCGTCACGATCGACTCGGCCAAGGCCGTGAGCGGTGACACGCTGTCCATCAAGGCCAGTGGCGGCACCGTGACGGTCGACAAGGCGCGGGTCGTGAAGACCGACATCGCGGCGAGCAACGGCGTGATTCACGTCGTCGACAGGGTCCTGCTGCCGCCGGGCAAGTAGCACGGGCGACCATGGCCGCGCTGATCCGGCTCACCGGCGCCAGCGGACACACGCGAAGCCGCCTTCTTCGAGCGTTCGAGGAAGGCGGCCGCGCACAAGCGGTGATGAGGCGGAAGGTCGTCGTCAACGACAGGATGCAGAAGGGCTACGTGTATTACCGGACCGAGCCCGTCGGCCGCAACTTCGCGCCTGGCTTCGAACCGCAGCTCACGCCGAGGCAGATGCTCCGGCTGGGCGTCTTCGGCGGGAAGTACATGACCGACTGCCGCGGCGAGTTTCCGGCGAGCTGGTTCGCCGGCGCCCGGCTGTGCGCCGAGCGGCACGACCCGCGGCTCAACTGCTTCGGCGTGAACGCCTCGCAATCGCTCGCGGAATGGCGCCGGAAGGGCTGGATTCACCCGCAGGATCCCCGCGGGTGGTTTCAGTGGTACTGCCGGTATTACGTGGGCCGGAGGACGCGGGACGACGCGCGGCAGATCCGGCGGTGGCGGGCGATCGCGCGGCATGTCGCGGCGATCCGGAAGCACTGCGAGCAGGGCGACGTCGACTGCCGGCGGAGGCAGCGGCAGGCGGCGCTGCACTGGGCCTATGACAGCCGCATCATCTGAAGGGCAGAGGCGATCGGGGTGTGGTGATTCTCTTCACGCCGTCGAGCGACGTTGCAGATTTGTGAAGATGGAGGGAACGGTCCATTCCGGCGGGGTGGGCCGATGTGCCCCCGATCGGCTTGGCTGGCATTCGCCCGAAGTACCATCTACAATCGAGCGGTGCGGAGGTTCGCTCCCGCCCTCATCGTCGGTCTGCTGACGCTCAGCGCCTCGGGGGTTTCCAGCCTGATCGTTGCGGAGCCCTGCAGTGATTACGAGCTCACCGGCCAGGGTGAGGACGACGGGACCTGCCCACCGACCTGCGTCACGTGCGGATGCTGCGCGCAGGCAGCGGAAACCGCGGCGTTCGCGATCGCCAGCTCTCCGGAAACTCCCGTCTCGGATCTGTCTGCGGTCCTCCCCGATCTCCTGAACGCCGATCCCCGGGACATCCTGCACGTACCCAGGCCCGTCCTCGCGTAGCCACCGTTCACCAGTTCTGCATCGGTCGCGAGGATGTCACATGCGCATCGGAAGTTGTGCCGTCGCGGCGTCGGCGGCGATCTGTGTCCAGGCAGGCATCGCGAGCGCGCAGGGCCGGACGATGACCCTGGCGGAGGTACTCGCGCGGGCGCGCGAGCACGCGCCTCGGATTGCGAGCGCCAGGCTCGCCGTCGAAGAGACGCGCGGCCGGCTCCTGGGCGCATCCGTCCGGCTGCAAACCAATCCCGAACTCGAGGCGAGCGTCGGCAACCGCGAGGGTCCGGACAGCCGCTTCACGGACTTCGAGATCGGACTGGCGCAGAGTTTCGAACCCGGGTCGCGCCGTTCCGAGCGTATTGCCGGTGCAAATGCCGCGATCGCCCAGCGCTCCGCCAACGTGGATGAAACCACTCGCGAGGTGATGCGGCTCGCGGCAGTCGCCTGCTTCCGCGCGCTTCATGCGCAGGAGCGCATTCGACTGCTCGGAGCGGCCCGGGAACTCGCGGCGGACCTGTACTCCATCGCCGGCCGCCGTTTCAAGGCCGGAGACATCGCCGTCCTGGACGTCAACATCGCGCGGGCGTCGCTGGCGCGCGTCGGGGCGGAACGCGAGGCCGTCGAGGCGCTGAGGGTGCTCGCCGTGAGAGATCTCAGGCAGCTGGTCGGGATCGACGATGACATCCGCGTGGAGGGCGAGCTGGCGGCAGGCGGTGAACCCGACCTGACAGCGCTGCTTCGGGCGGCCGCCGAGCGCCCCGAACTCCGCGCGCTGGAAGCCGGCATCCAGGAGGCGGAAGCGGACATGCGGCTCGGACGCACATTCGCGCGACCCGAGTGGGGTCTCGGCGTCCGCTACTCCCGCGAAGAAGGCGATCAGATCCTGCTGGGCGGGGTCACCATCACCCTGCCGGTGTTCTCACGAGGACAGGAGCTTCAGGCCGTTGGATCCGCGCGGGCGGCGCGGCTGCGCGCCGAGCTCGACGCCGCCCGCACCCGCGTGCAGATCGAGGTGCGCTCCGCATTCGAAGCATACTCACGGCGCGTTGCCGCGATCGCGATGCTCGAGACCGACGCGATTCGAGGACTCGACGAAAACGAGGCACTGACGACCCGCAGCTTCGAAGCAGGCCAACTGGGGCTGCCGGAGCTGCTGCTGATCCGGCGGGAGATCCTCGACACCCGTTCCCAATACCTCGATGCCCGCCTGGAGGCTGCGCTCGCCAGGATCGATCTGGATGCCAGTGCCGGAGTGCTGCGATGAGTGCCAGAGCGTTGCTCGTCTCCGCGGCCTGCATTCTCGTGGTGGCGTGTGGCGGCCGCTCGGAGAACGCTGCCAGGCCGGCGGCTGCGGACTCCCCGGAACCCGCGGCAGAGACGCACACCGGGACCGATGCGAATACGGTCCGCATCGAAGAAGGCATGCTCCGTGACCTTCGCATCACGGTGGACGAGGTCGAGTCGAGGCCTGGCGGCGAGCACATCACGCTGCTCGGTGAGCTGGCTGTCGACGAGCGCGCCTATGCCGAGGTGGGCGCACCGGTCCAGGCACGCGTGACACGCCTGCTGGTCAACGCCGGTGAGACGGTACGTCGAGGCCAGACGCTCGCCGAGCTGACGAGTCCTGAACTCGGGCAGGCCCGTGCCGAGTACCTGTCGGCCGAGGCCCGCGTCAAGCTTGCCGATGCGGCCCTGGATCGCAAGAAGGGACTGGCCGCCGAGAAGATCGTGCCGCTTCGCGAAGTGCAGGAGGCTGAATCTCTGGCGGCCGAGGCTCGAGCGGCGTTACGAACGGTCCGTGCGGCTATTGGCGCGTTCGGCGTCGAGCCGCCATCCTCGGACTCCGCGGCGGCATCCTCCCTGTTCGTCCTTCGATCACCCGTCGGCGGGTCGGTCATCGAACGGCGCGCGGTCGTCGGGCAGATGCTGGACCCGGTGACGCCAGCGTTCCGGGTCGGAGATCTCTCGACCTTGTGGCTGACCGTTCACGCCTTCGAACGTGACGCCGTTCGGATTCGGAGCGGCGCGACCGCCCGTCTGGTCTTCCCGGCAATGCCTGGGCGCGACTTCGAGGGCAGGGTGTCGATGGTCGGGCAGCACGTGGAGTCCGAGTCCCGCACGGTTCCTGTTCGAATCGACGTCAGGAATACGATACGTACGTTGCGGCCCGGAATGTCCGCCACTGCGCTGCTCCCCGTCGGCGTGCCGGGAGACCCGATTCTGAGCGTGCCGGTCGCCGCGGTGCAGCGTGTGCGGAACGAGTGGTGCGTGTTCCTTCCGAAAGGCGAGGGGGCGTTCGAGATCCGTCGAATCGGCCGCGGACGCGATCTGGCCGGCGAAGTCGAAGTGCTCTCCGGGCTCCGAGCCGGCGAGCAGATCGTCGTGGACGGCGCATTCCTCCTCAAAGCGCAGGCAGAGAGAGGCCAGGCCGGCCATGACGCGCACTGAGCGAGCGGCATGATCAGCCGCCTCATCCGCGAGTCCTTTCATGCGCCGTTGCTGACGGCGCTGCTCCTTGCCGCCGGGACGGTGATCGGCGCGTTCTGGATGCAGGACCTCCGGCGCGACGTGTTTCCCGATCTGTCGGCACCGGTGTTCAACATCATTGCGCAGAACCCCGCGATGGGCGCGGAGGAGCTGGAAACGGCGATCGCGATCCCTCTCGAGGTGGTGCTGGCGGGTCTGCCCGACGTCCGGCGCGTCCGCTCCAACTCGCAGCTTGGCGTCGTCCAGGTGACGATCGAGTTCGAGCCGAGGGCCGACTACTACCGGTCCCGGCAGTTCGTCGCCGAGCGTGTCGCGCAGATCACCGGACAACTCCCGCCGGGCACCGATCCGCCTCTCGTCTCGAGTCTGACCGGCCGTCTGAACGAGATCTTCGAATTCACGCTGGAGGCCGAGCCCGGCGCCGTGGACCTGATGGCGCTGCGCGATCTCGCGGAGTTCGAGGTGAACAACCGGCTCCTCGCGGTACCGGGCGTGGCGGCGGTCGAGCGGCTCGGGGGCTACCTGCGGCAGTTTCAGGTCCAGCTCGATCCGGAACGCATGTCTGCTCGCCGAATCAGCCTCGACGAGGTGATGCATGCAGTCGAGGAATCGAACCTCAACGCCTCCGGAGGCATCGTCGTCCAGGGCGTCATCGAATGGACGGTACGCGCGCTCGGCCGCGCCCAGACCGTCGACGATCTGCGTCGAACCGTCGTGGCACGCCGCGGCGCCGTCCCGGTGCTCCTCGGTGACGTGGCGGAAGTCCAGGAAGCCGCCGCCGTCCGCCGCGGCATCGCGCACCGCCTCCAGGGCGAGGTGGTCAGCGCCCGAGTCATCAAGCAGTTCGGTGCCGACACCGTGCTGGTCGCTTCCGGCATCCGCGCCGCTATCGAGGACATCCGTCGAGCCCTGCCCGAAGGCGTCCAGCTCCGCATCGTCTACGACCAGTCGCGGCTGGTGACCTCCGCGCTCGGCGGTGTGGGCCGGGCGGTGATGGTGGGCGGTGTCTTCGTCGTGATGGTCATCCTGGTGCTGCTCGGAAACGTCCGGGCGGCCCTCATCGTCACGGTGACCATTCCGGTGTCGATTGCGCTCGCCGGATTGTTCCTGAGACCGCTCGGCGTCGGTCTGAACACGATGACGCTCGGAGGCCTCGCGATTGCGGTGGGCCTGCTCGTCGACGCGGCCATCATCATGGTCGAGAACACCCTTCACCGGCTCGGTGGCGCTAGGTCGAAGCGCGAGCGCCGGGAACTGGCGCTTGCCGCGGCCACCGAGGTCGCGCGGCCGATTTCGTTTGCCACCCTCATCGTCATCGTCGTGTTCCTGCCGCTCTTCGGAATGACGGGCATCGAGGGACGCATGTACCGGCCGCTGGCCGCCGCGGTCGTCGCGGCGATGGCGGCCGCGCTCGTACTGACACTGACGCTCGTGCCGATAGCCGCCGCGCTCGTGCTGAAACCCTCGTCGTCCGGAGACGACGACGTCAGGCTGTTGCGAATGGTCAAGCGGTGGTACGCGCCGGCGTTGGAAGGTTGTCTGCGGCACCCGCGGGTCGTGGCTGGCGTGGCGCTGCTCGTCGCCGTTCCCGCGATGGTGCTCGCCACCCGTATTGGCAGCGACTTCATGCCTCGACTCGATGAAGGCGCATTCCTGCTTCAAACCGTGCTGCCTCCGGAAGCGGCGCTCGAGGAAGTCGATCGCCTCAATCACCGGGTCGAGGACATCCTGCGGGAGGTGCCCGAGGTCGAGGACGTGGTCCGCAGAACGGGCCGGGCCGAGCGCACCGAAGATCCGATGCCACACACCTTGTCGGACGTGCTCGTCGTGTTCAAGCCCGAGCGGCCGCGCAGTCTCGAAGCGATCGAGGCGGACATGCGGGGGCGGCTCGAAGGGCTGCCGGGGATTGCCGTCCTGTTCACCACGCCATTGGGCATGCGTATCGATGAGGGGCTCGGCGGAACGCCGGCCGACCTGTCCGTCCGCATCTTCGGTCCGGACCTGGATGAACTCAGCCGGCTCGCCGGGGAAGCGAAGGAACTGGTCAGAGACGTCGACGGAATCGCTGACCTTCGGGCAGAGCAGCTGACCGGCCTGCCGCAGCTGCAGATCCGGGTGAACCGGGAGGCGGCGGCGCGCGTCGGCCTGGCCCCCGGAGACGTGATCCGCGCGGTCCGCATCGGTCTGGTCGGCGAGGAGCAGTCGGAGATCTGGGTGGGACAGCGTCGATTCGGCCTTGTCGTCCGGCTCCGCGACGATCGGCGCGCCACGTTCGATGCGATTCGCACGCTGTTCGTCGATGGTCATGACGGCACCCGCATCCCCCTCGGACAGCTGGCGGACATCACGCAGACGTTCGGCCCGGCCGCGATCCGCCGGGAAGCCGGCAGCCGTCGTATCGCGGTCGAGGCGTCGGTGAGCGGTCGAGATCTCGGCAGCACGGCTGCCGACGTGCGGGACCTTCTAGCGAGTCAGCTGAGGCTCCCGCCGGGGTACTTCTTCGATCTCGGCGGCCGCGTGGAGAGCCAGGCCCGCGCCTCCCGCGCGTTGTCGCTCGCCGCCGGTACGGCTCTCTTCGGCGTGTTCGTCCTGCTGTTGATGGCGCTGGGATCGGCTGTCGAGGCATTGCTGATTCTCGGCACGGTGCCTTTTGCGTTCGTAGGAGGAATCCTGGCCCTGCTGCTGGCGGGCGACACATGGAATGTCTCGTCCCTCGTCGGCCTGATTGGCTTGTTTGGCATCGCCGTGCAGAACAGCCTGGTGCTCGTGACGCAGACGCGGGGACTGGCCGCCGGGGGGGGGAGGCCGCTGGCCGAGGCCGTGCGCGAGGCCAGCATCGGCCGGGTCCGGCCGAAGCTGATGACCGCCGGCACCGCCACGCTGGGCCTGCTGCCGCTGCTCGTGCTCCGGCTGCACGGGACGGAGATCGAGCGTCCACTCGCCATCGTGATGATCGGAGGACTCGTCACGTCGACGCTGTTCACGCTGCTCGTCCTTCCGGCTCTCTACCTTCAGGTGCACGGCTGGCTCGAGCGCCGTGCACGACGTCCGTCAGCGCCAGCATGAGGGTGCGGGTCGCCCGGACGTGCCATGCGATCCTGGCCGGTCGCGAGCGCGCGTTCGACGTTCCGCCTGCCCCTTTGTTGCGAAAAGTGCTTTGACACATGGTCGGATACACGCTACCTTGTCCCATATGTCGAGTCGTGCGGGCGAGCCAGCGGAGATGACCTCTTTCGGCCGGCATGCCGAAGAGAACCTCCGGTTCATCCGCCGCACGATGGAGCGCAGCTCGACGTTCACGGCCGTGCCCGGCCTGGGCGGCGCCGGCATGGGCGCCGTCGGCCTGGCCGCCGCCGTCCTCGCAGCCAACCAGAGCTCCGCCGAGCGATGGCTCATCGTCTGGCTCCTGGCGGCGGCCGCCGCCCTGGGCATTGGTATCGCCGCCACGCTGCGCAAGGCCGCCCGTCTCGGCGCGCCGGTGGCAGGTGCCGTCGGACGCCGCTTCGCGATGAGCCTGGCCGCGCCGCTCGCCGCCGGGGCGGCGCTGACCTGGGGCGTCTGGATGCACGACGACTGGGCCTTGATGCCTCCCGTCTGGCTCCTGCTCTACGGCACAGGCGTGCTGGCCGGCGGCGTCTTCAGCGTCGCGGCCGTCCGGCTGCTCGGCGTCGCGTTCATGGCGCTGGGCATCGCAGCGCTGGTCACGCCTCCGGCGTGGGGCAACTTCTGGCTCGCGATGGGTTTCGGCGGGCTGCAGCTCGTATTCGGGCTGTACATCGCGAGGAGACATGGAGGGTAGGAGGGTACTCGTGTGGGAGTGAGCGTGCGATGGCGATGACGGCCAGGGCCAGAAAGGAATCGGGTTACGTCCCGCGCGAGGCGCAGGCGCGGCCGTTGCCGCAGCGGCTCGATCGGGTCATTCACGACCGGACGCGGCTGGCGATCCTGGCGGCGCTCGCGGCCACCGAGACGGTGTCTTTCACCGATCTGAAAGGCATCACGGGGACGACGGATGGGAACCTGAGCGTGCACGCGCGCCGGCTCGAGGACGCTGGCTACGTGCTCTGCGAGAAGACGTTCGCCGGCCGCACCCCGCGGACGGAATTCCGGCTGAGCGCGGCCGGCCGCCGCGCGTTCGAAAAGTATCTCGACCACATGGACGCGCTCATCAAGGCCATGCGCAAGAAATAGTTCGCGCCCTCGAGTTGCGCGAAGAGTCAGAGCCGCCGGACTACGAACTTCTTCGCGGGCAGGACGGCAACCTGATGAAGCGCCGGTAGCGCCATCAGCAGCAAAGCCACCCAGAACAGCGGCCAGTTGAACGTCGTCGGCAGCACCTTCAGGACCGCGTCACGCCCATCCGGCAGCGCCCGCCACGTGTCGATCATGAAGAGGGCGAGCGCCAGCCCGATCCCGGCGCCGGCAAACGCCAGCGCCCAGCGGGAGTCGCCTGCACCGTCATCCGACTGCGTCGCGAGCGTGCCCCACAGCATCATCACGAGCGCGATACTGACCGGCGCGAGAACAGGCCCCCACCAGGGAAGCGGCAGGAGGAAGAGGATGTCCCAGTCCAGCAGCGTCCTCGGCCACCCCGAGATGAGGCGGAGGAAGACGTAATAGAAGATGTCCCAGACGCCGAACGCAAGCGCCGCGTACCCGGCGCGGCGGCGCCACGTGCGCCCCGCGAGCATGCCCAGCGTGGCGATCATGACGAGCGTGGCCGCCTCGCGCCACAATTCGACGTAGCTCAGCGCTTCGTGTATCGGCAGCGGGTCTGGCTGGTACGG
>DATIEW010000247.1:0-2997 GCA_035455585.1 Vicinamibacterales bacterium
CGCCAGGAGATCCGGCCGGCCGTTTCTCGAACGCACGGCGGGAAGCAGTCCCCGATGGACGAGCGTTACGTCGGCTGGCGTGAGCTGCAGGGCTGGAAACGCCGCGTTCACCTCGTCGATGAAGCTCCGGACTTCCGCCGCCGACACGGCCGAGTCCGACGGCTGGGCAACGTCGTCGGACTGGCTGGTGCCGACGATGGCACGGCCCCGCCAGGGGACGAGCGTCAGCATGCGGCCCGACGGGGCCGGCGCGCCCAACGCGATGTCGCTCGCCCGGCGCGACGTGACCAGGTTCATCGCCTTGACCAGGGGGAACTCCCGCTTCACCCCGAACGCGCCCATCAGGACACCCGCCCTGGCGCCGGCCGCAATCATCGTCGCAGCCGCTCGGATCTCGAACGGCCGCCCGGTCAGGACGTCACGTACTCTGGCGCCGGCGATCTTCCCTCCGTCCCTGATTGGCTCGACGGCCTCGACGTAGTTGGCCAGGTCGGCGCCGGCGCGATCCGCCGCCGCGGCGAACGCCAGGGTCAGGCGATCGGCTTCGACCATCTGGTAGTCGTACCACTGAGCGCCTCCGGTCAATCGATCCTGGCGGACGCCGGGAAACAGCCGAAGCGTTGCGGCTTTCGACACGAGCCGTGCGGCCGGCAGATGCAGCTCCGGTTCGAGTTCCGCGTTGCGGCGGCGGCCGAGCCACTCGTCCACCGCAAACGCGACGCGAATGGCGAGCCGGCCACGAAACGGCGATCGATATGTGCCGATCAGGAAGGGGAGAGGGCGCAGGAACCACGGGGCGATTCGAGCCAGAGCGCGGCGTTCGGCAATGGCCTGACGCGCACGATCGAACCTCGCCGATTGCAGCGACCGGAGGCCGCCGTGCACGGTCTTCTGATGGTTGAACGACGCGCCCGAGCCGAAATCGGACGCCTCGACGAGCGCTGTGCGCAGTCCCCGGCTCGCGGCTTCGTACCCGGCAGCGAGCCCGTGGATGCCGCCGCCGACGACCAGCAGATCGTAGGGGGTCTCCGACAGACGATCGAGATCGCGGGGGCGCATGTGAGTGAGTCGTATCCTATAGTAGTGCGTGCAGACCCGTTAACAGGCCGCTGAAAAAGGGCTCTTCGTCGATTTCAGTACAGCGATCTGAGCTGAGTACCCGGCTCCTTGCGCGGGCCCGGCAGTTGTTCGAAGAGTTGAAGGCGCGCGTGCAAGTCACGAGATAGTAGTGCTGTTCGGGAGACGCAGCGCCGGCAGTGTCAACGCCGCCGGACCCACCGCCTACCTTCGCTGCAGCCGCCAGATATTCGACTCGACACGATAGGCACCGTAATAGAACGTCCGGCCGTCGGGCGCCACGGCTCCTGTGTCGAGATCGGGTGGGGCGAGGCCGGTGCGTACCACCCGGCGTGCGCCAGACATCGCGTCGACGACGACCAGCTCACCTTTCCGGGTGACATAGATGAGGCGACGGCTGTCGGGCAGCCACGACGCGGTGCCCACGCCGTCGTCCTCGCTCACCGTGCGGGCCTCACCGGTCGCAAGCTCGTAGACGCCGAATCCCACAAATGCGCCAGACGAGGCCTTGATGGCTCCCGATAGCCACCGCCCGTCAGGCGACCAGAGGTTGGGCTGGAGCTCGCCGCGCTTGAGTGTCAGGCCCGACAACGGCTTCGAGTTCGACAACGTGGCTGGCCACGGTGGACGAAGAAGGAAAGCCTGGAGGGGACGCAGAGTAGACACCAGCAGCATCGAGGCCGACGGCGCGAGGACCGGATAGAACAACCCGGCGTCAGACTTCGTCGTGAGGGGCCTCAGGCCGCTGCCGTCAGTGGCGATCGACCAGGCACGGTACGGCCCCTCGCGGTTCGAGTAGAAGGTCAGCGCCGTGCCGTCCGGCGTAAAGCGTGGGATCCGATCGCGGGCCGCGTCGTCGGTGAGCCGCCGGAGCTCCGAGCCGTCGGCCCGCAGCAGGATGATGTCCTCCTGAGGTGCGCCGGCATTTCCGACCGCCAGCCACTGACCGTCAGGCGACACGCTCGTCGGCGAAAGAGTGCCCGATCCGTGGACAATATCTCGCGGCTGGCCGGCACGTTCGGTAGCCGGATCAAATGGCACGGCCACGGGGATGATGCTCAAGATCTCTGACCGGAACAGCAACGACCGGCCGTCTTTCGAGAAACTCGCGAGCGCGATCGTGGCGTCGGCACTGCCGGCGATGTGTTCCGGCACGCCGAGCGCCTGTCCCTTCTGCTCATCAACGGCGAGACGCCACAGTCCCATCGAGCCGCCGCGGTCACTCGAGAAGTACACATGCTTTCCGTCCGGCGACCACGTCGGTGACCAGTCAAGCGGCGCGTCATGCAGCAGCTGTGTGGCCACGCGACCGTCAACCTGGATCGTGGCCAGATCGCGTTGGCCGTCGACGGACTGCCAAAAGGCAATTCTGGCGCCTGATGGGGACCACGACGGCTGCATCGCGTCCCCGTCGTATAGTTTCGTGGGCGCCCCACCGCGAGCATCGACGACCCAAAGCGTGCTGCCCAAGTTCGCGGACGGATGCCAGAGTTCCTCCGTGGCAAACGCGATCCGGTCTCCGGTCGGCGACCAGGTCGGGTTGAACCCGAAGTCGGTGAGCCTTTTGACCGACTCACCCGTGGCCCCGACGACAAAGATGCCTCCATCATCGTCCGATTCGCTGAAGGCGATGCGCTGTCCGTCGGGCGAGAAAGCGGGCCAGCATTCATGGCGCTCGGGACTCGCGGCGACAGGGATCGCCCTCTGCCCGCCCACGCGTTGCACGTAGATGTCCCACGAGCCGTGGCGGCGGCTCGCGTAGGCGAACGAGGCCCCATCCGGGGCGAGACTCGGCGCGGTTTCCTCGCCAGCGGCGTCGGTCAGCTGCGTAAAGTCAGACCACGAGCCGGAATCCTCGGGAACCTGGATCCGGCCGTACCAGAACCCGGCGCTCGTTGCCAGCGCAACGATCAGCGCGAT
>DATIEW010000248.1:0-5267 GCA_035455585.1 Vicinamibacterales bacterium
GGGGGCGGCGAGATCGGCCGGAAGGCGCTTCACGGTGTTGAGCGTACCGACTATCGTCCGTGCGAGGTGCAGCGCGTGCTCGTCGTCGTCGGCAAAGTAGTCGGCGACGCCAGACACTCGTGTGTGCACGTCGGCGCCGCCAAGCTCCTCCGCGGTGACTTCCTCGCCGGTTGCCGCTTTCACGAGCGGAGGCCCTCCGAGGAAGATCGTGCCCGTGCCCTTGACGATGACCGTCTCGTCGGACATCGCGGGCACGTAGGCGCCTCCGGCGGTGCAGGACCCCATCACGACGGCGATCTGCGGGATCCGCTCGGCCGACATGCGTGCCTGGTTGAAGAAGATCCGGCCGAAGTGCTCGCGATCCGGAAAGACCTCCGCCTGCAGGGGCAGGAACGCCCCTCCGGAGTCGACGAGATACACGCACGGCAACCGGTTGTCGAGCGCCACCTGCTGCGCGCGGACGTGCTTCCTGACCGTCATGGGATAGTAGGTGCCGCCCTTGACCGTCGCGTCGTTGGCGACCACCAGGACCTCGCGCCCCGACACGCGGCCGATGCCGGTCACGATGCCTGCCGCGGGTGCGTCGCCGTCATAGAGATCCCAGGCAGCCAGCGGCGAGAGTTCGAGGAACGGCGATCCGGCGTCGAGCAGTTTCTCGATCCGGTCGCGGACGGGCAGCTTTCCCTGTTCGCGGTGCCGCTGGAGATACCGCGGACCTCCGCCCTCCCGGATGAGCGCGGTCCGCTCCCGCAGCTCGGCGACGAGCGCCTCCATGCGGGCGCGGTTCGTCGTGAACAGCTCAGACCCCGTGTCGACGTGCGTCTCGATGATGTCCATGGAAAGGACCGGACGGCAGGCGCGGAAGGTGACGTCTCGAGCGCTGCGCGGGAAAGCGGCCGCCGCGCGGCCGGGCCGTCGGCGAGTCCGGCAGGCGCTCTCGCGGAGCTACCACCCGCAGCAGTCCGTTTTGTAGCGGCAGGCGGGACAGCGCCACACGGCGTGCATCCTGAACATTTCAGCGCCGCAGCGCTCACAGATGACCTTGTCGCCCTCCGCGCCGGACGGGCGCGACGTCCGGCGGGGTACAGCGGCGACCTTTTCAGGCTCCGGCATGCTGGGGATTATAGCGTCCAGGACCGGGGTTCATTCAGAAGGTTCACGCGCGCGGAGCAGTATGTATTGTTTTTGAACAAATGTCGGAATATGGACGTACTGGTAGGGCACTGTCGGGTTTTCAGCCGCCGAGACACTCCTCGGTGTACGATTGTGAGCTTGGTCCGCGGTGCCGATCCACGAGCCGCGGACGGATCGCCCGACCGGGAAGGCGGCTGCGACTTCAATCGCGCCAGGAGCGCCTGTCGGGCGGTGGTCGTTCCAGGTCCTGGCGAGGAGCGTTGACTCGAATGGCGACGAGAAAGCGGAACCGGGTGCTGGCGATAGACGACGAGCCAGCGATGATCGAGTGGCTGAAGATCCTGCTCGAGCACGAGGGCTACGAGGTCCGCACCGCGATGATCGGCACCAAGGGGGAGGAGCTGTTCAGGACCTGGAAGCCCGACGTGGTCGTCACCGACATGATGCTGCCCGACGCTGACGGGCTGGAGCTGCTGCGCAAGTTCAAGCAGACGCACGGCGACACGGAGGTCATCGTCATCACCGGACATGGCAGCGTGCCGAAAGCCGTGGAGGCCATGAAAGCCGGTGCGCACAGCTTCGTGGAAAAGCCGGTCGAGCCCGACACGCTGCTGGCGATGCTCGACCGCGCCATCGAGCGCCGTGAGCTGGTTGGCGAGAACCTCCTGCTCAAGCAGAAGCTCGAGGGGCAGTTCAGCTTCGGCAACATCATCGGCAAGAGCCGGAAGATGCACGGGCTGCTCGAGCTGGTGGAGAGCGTCGCCGACTCGGACGCGAACATCCTGATCCAAGGCGAGAACGGGACGGGCAAGGAGCTCATCGCCAACGCCATCCACCACAACAGCAAGCGCTCGAAAGGCCCCTTCATCAAGATCAACTGCGCAGCCATTCCCAAGGACCTCATCGAGTCGGAGCTGTTCGGCTACAAGAAGGGCGCCTTCACCGGGGCGCAGGGCGACAAGGAGGGCCTGTTCGAGATGGCCGAAGGAGGTTCGCTGCTGCTCGACGAGATCGGGGAGATGCCGCCGTACCTCCAGACGAAGCTGCTGCGGGTCCTGCAGGAGCGCGAGTACCGGCCGATTGGCAGCGACCGGATCGTGCGGGTCGACTTCAGGCTGATCTGCGCAACGAACATCGATCTCGATGCGGCGCTGCGGGAGGGGAAGCTGCGCGAGGATCTCTACTTCCGGATCAACACGATCACGCTGCGGGTGCCCCCCATTCGCGAGCGCACGGAGGACATCCCGCTCCTCTGCGAGCATCTCCTCGAGAAGTACCGGCAGAGGCACCAGCGCAACGTGAAGTCGATCGCGCCGGCGGCGTATCACGTCCTCATCCGGCATCGGTGGCCGGGAAACGTGCGCGAGCTGGAGAACGTGATCGAGCGCGGTGTCCTCGTGTCGAAGGGGAGCGAGATTACCGTGGCCGATCTGCCCGAATCGCTCGGGGCGGACGGCGCTCCGGCGACGGAGTTCGTGATTCCCCCCCACCGGACGCTCGCCGAGATCGAGAAAATGGCAATCGTGCAGACGTTGCAGCGGACCAACTGGAACAAGCAGGAAGCGGCGCAGATTCTCGGTCTCTACCGCCCGACGTTGTACAGCAAGATGAAGAAGCACGACATCCAGGATGCGGGCCGGGGCGCCCGGCGCGCGGCTCCGGCCTGACGGCCGGGCGTAGATCAGCAACCGGAGAAAATGCTCGACCGCGCCGGCCGCGCCGTGCTCGAACGTCTCGCCATGGCGGGCGACGCGTCGCTGTTCGCTCTGCGCGCCACGCGCGCGCTGGTCACGCCTCCCTTCGAAGTGCGCGAGACCGTCCGCCAGCTGTACGAGCTCGGGCTCCGATCGGCGCCGCTCATCGCCGTGTCCGGGCTCGCCGTCGGCGTTGTCCTCTCGATGCACACGCGGGCGTCGCTCGAGCGCTTCGGCGCCGAGTCGATGATCCCGGCCGGACTCGCCATCGCGCTCGTGCGCGAGACCGGGCCGCTGACCGCCGGCCTTCTCCTCTCGGGCCGCATCGGTGCCGGCATCGGCGCCGAGCTCGGCGCAATGCGGGTCACCGAGCAGATCGACGCGCTCGAGGCGACGGCGGTCGACGCGTTCCGCTATCTCGTCGTCACCCGCGTCGCGGCGTGCATCGTCGCGCTGCCGATCCTGACGACCCTGATGAACTTCGCCGGGATGCTCGGCGGCTTCGTCGCCGAGACGGCGATCACCGGCATGACCCTCACGCTCTACTTCGAACGCGCGTTCTCGCTGATCGACATGACCGACTACATCCCGGCGACCCTGAAGACGATGGTGTTCGGCTTCGTCATCGCGAGCGTGTCCAGCTACCTTGGCTATACGACCAGCTCCGGCACCGAAGGCGTGGGCCGCGCCTCCACCCGCGCCGTCGTCCTGTCGTCGATCCTGCTCATCGTCACCAACGTGGTGCTCGTGAGGTTGATCTTCTTCTTCTTTCCGGAGGCGGCAGGATGACGGCCAGGCCGGCCTCCGCACCGCAGGAGCGACGGCGTACCGGCCGGACTCCGTCGACGGTGGCCGTGCGGCTCGAGCACGTTTCCAAGTCGTTCGGAACGCGCAAGGTGCTCGACGACGTGTCGCTGGAGGTGCGGACCGGCACCGCGTTCGTCATCCTCGGACGGAGCGGCACCGGCAAGAGCGTCGCGCTCCGCCACATCGTCGGGCTCATGCGTCCCGACGCCGGCCGCGTCTTCGTGGGCGACGACGAGGTCAATACGCTCGAGGGGGCGGAGCTGTCGCGCGTGCGGAAGGGGATCGGGTTCCTCTTCCAGAATGCCGCGCTCTTCGATTCCATCACGGTTGGCGAGAACGTCGCGTTTCCGCTGAGGCGCCATACGAGGCTGAAGGACGCCGACATACGCGCGAGGGCGCGCGAGAAGCTGGCCGCCGTGGGCCTCGCGCGAGAGTACGACAAGATGCCGGCGGATCTGTCGGGCGGCATGCGGAAGCGGGCGGGGCTGGCCCGTGCGCTCGCGCTCGACCCGGCGCTGCTGCTCGTCGATGAGCCGAGCGCGGGCCTCGACCCGATCACGGCCGACGAAATCGACCAGCTCCTGCTGGACCTCAAGGAAGGAGGCGGCACCACGATCGTCATCGTGACCCACAACATCCCGAGCGCGAGGCAGCTCGGCGATGAGCTCGTCATGCTGCACGAGGGACGGATCGTCGCGCGCGGGACGCCGGACGATCTCGCCGGCAGCGACGACCCACTCGTCATGGCCTTCATGACGTCGCACAACACGGGATGAGGAGCAGGGCGCCGTCATGGGAGTGAATCGCCTGGCCGCCGTCGGAGTGTTCGTCATCAGCGGCGCGCTGCTGTTCGCCGTGGGGATCTTCATGATTGGCGACCGGCGGATGCTCTTCGTGGACACGTTCCGCGTCTACGCCGAGTTCGCCACCATCTCGGGGCTCGCCAACGGCGCGACCGTCCGGCTGTCGGGACTCCAGGCCGGCGAGGTCGAGGCGATCCACGTGCCGGCCGGCCCCGGCTCGCGCTTCCGCGTCAGGATGCGGATCCGCGGGGATCTGCGCAATCTCGTCCGGCTCGATTCGGTGGCCTCGATCCAGAACGACGGCCTCGTCGGCAACAAGTTCGTCCAGATCGAGGTCGGAACGGAAGAGTCCCCGGTCGCACCCCACGAGGCGACCATCCAGAGCCGCGAGCCGTTCGACTTCGCGGACCTGCTCGAGAGACTCAGCGACACGGTCGAAACGGTCAATCAGACGATCCTCGAAGTGAAAGACGAGGTGGATTCGGCGCTCGAGGTGATCTCCGCCACCGCGGAGACTGCTCAGAACGTGATGGACGACGTCGGCCGCGGGGCCAGCAGGGTCCTGGTCACGACCAACAAGATCACCGAGGACCTCCAGGTCGTCATGAAGGGCGTGCGCGACGGGCGCGGGACGATCGGGCAGCTGCTGACCGACGACACGCTCTATCAGCGCGCCAAGGCCATCGCGGCAGACGCCGAGCGGACGGCCGCGACCATCCGGCAGGCCAGCGAGGAAGCGCGAACGGTGATCGCCGAATTCCGCAGCCAGGGCGGGCCCATCAAGGGGCTCGCCGGGGACCTTCAAGAGACGCTCGACGCCGCTCGCGTG
>DATIEW010000249.1:0-7361 GCA_035455585.1 Vicinamibacterales bacterium
CGGGGCTCGGCACGGCGCCCTTGTCCACGCAGCCGCTGGAGCTCGTTGTCGACGCACGACTGCTGGTGTGGACGCTCATCGCTTCGCTCGGCGCCGCCCTCGCCTGCAGCGTCCTGCCGGCCTTCCGCCTCACGGGCTCGAGCGAAGTGGCGGACCTCCGGCACCAGACAGCCGGTTCCCCCCGCCTGCGGCTTGCGCGGTCCCTGGTGGCTGCTCAGATCGCCGTGTCGATGCCGCTGCTTGTCGGCGCGGTGCTGTTCCTGCAGACGCTCGCGAATCTCGTGCGGGTGGAGCTTGGCTTCAATCCGAGCGGGCTGTCGTACCTCCGGCTGGACCCCGTTGCCGCGGGCGTCCCGGCACCGGAGCACGCGGCGATCTACCAGAGCGTGCTCGCACGGCTGCGAGCCGTGCCCGGCGTGCGATCGGCGACGCTCATGGAGAACGTCTTTCTCAGTGGCATCACGTCGAACACGGGCGTTACGATCGACGGCGAGCGGCGCAGTCTATACATGAACGCGGTCGGTCCCGATTTCACCGAGACGTTGGGCATGCGGCTGCTGGCGGGACGCGCGCCGGACGCGCGGGACGTCGCCGGCGCGCCTCGTACCGCCGCGATCAACGAAGCCGCCGCCCGCCTCCTTTTCGGATCGGCCAGTCCCCTCGGCCGGACGGTGGATCTGGGTGGAGGCTCGTCGGTCGAGGTGGTGGGCGTGGTGAGCGACAGCCTGTACGACGGCCGGCGTGCCGACGTCCGGCCGATCATGTTCGACTCGGCGCTGCAGCGGCCCGGTTTCGGCGGCCATCACCTCGTCATCCGGACGGCGGTTCCCGTCGCGGCGCTCGAGTCCGACATCCGGCAGGCTCTGGCCGGCGTCCACCGGGATCTGCCGGTGCCGGAGATCAGAACCCAGGCGGCCCAGGTCGGCGATTCGATCGCTCGCGAGCGCGTTTTCACGCAGGTGCTGATGCTGTTCGGTGGCTTCGCGCTGCTGCTGGCCGGCCTCGGCCTGCACGGCATGACGGCGTATGCGGTCTCCCGGCGCAGGAGCGAGTTCGGCGTTCGAGTCGCCTTGGGCGCACGGCCCGGTCAGGTCCTGTGGCTCGTGCTGCGTCAGGTCGTCGCGCTCGCCGCGATCGGCCTCTGTGCCGGGATCCCGCTCTCGCTGGCCGTCGCGCCGGTGGTCTCGTCGGTGCTCTTCGGCGTGGAGCCCACCGAGGCCTGGGCGGTGGCGACGGCTTCGGTCGCGATGCTCGCAGTGGCGATCGGTTCGGGCCTCGTTCCCGCGCGAAGGGCGGCGACGATGGACCCGCTGGCGGCACTCAGGACGGAGTGAAGTGGCCCGGCTGCGGTCGCATCCCGGCGTCGCGAAGCCGTTCAACCGGCCTTCCCTCGACGCACATCAGCTCCGGCGGCGCGACGACCTGCCAGGCTGCCGCCGCCATCTCTGCAAGTGTTCGTTCCTGTTCGTGGCCGCGTACTCGCCGGGCCTTGGCCCGGCCACGTGCACCATCAGGCGCGAGTCCTCACCACCTCCCGCGCCTCCGGCGCGCGTGGGGCGGCTGGGACCGCACCAGTCAGGCACCCCTTCGCGACCCGCACCAGGGTGGACGGCGCGAACAGCGCCGTCGGGGGAAGCAGGAGGTTCGCCACGTTGAAGAACGTCATGCAGACGCGGGGATCGACCGCGGCGGCCCGGTGCACGTGGTCGAGGTACCAGTTGAGGGCCGGCGTGCCCGCCGGCCGCGGGCCCGTGACGCCCGGGAACGCGAAGTCGCTTCCGGCGGCGATCGCCCACGGCGTCTCGGTAATGCGTCCGGCGGCCCTGAAGAACGAACGCCACAGCCGGTCGACCGATGTGGCGGCGTGCAGGCAGTCGGCCAGCGCCAGCGCCTCGAGCGTCGCGACGCTCATGCCCTGCCCGTACAACGGATTGAAGCTGCAGAGCGCATCACCGACCACGAGGTAGCAGTCCGGGAACGTCGCCAGCCGGTCGTAGCGGCGCCGCAGGTTGGACGGGAAGACGTACTTCACGGCGTCGGTCAGCGCTTCGGCATCCTTGATGACCTCGTAGATGTCGGGACGCGCAAGGCTCCGCGCGAACGCCAGGAACCCCTCCGGATCGAGCGGCGCGTGGTTGCCCAGCCACCCGC
The DNA here is from genome assembly GCA_035455585.1 of Vicinamibacterales bacterium. Classification (GTDB taxonomy): domain Bacteria; phylum Acidobacteriota; class Vicinamibacteria; order Vicinamibacterales; family 2-12-FULL-66-21; genus DATIEW01. The sequence continues at coordinate 2,152 of DATIEW010000249.1, forward strand.
CGATCGAGACCATCCAGCGCCCGCCCTCCATGGCGAGGATGAACCCGGCCCGCATCTGAGGCGGCTTCGGCGCGATGATTGCCCCGATATCGCCCGCCAGGTCGCCGGGCCGGCGCCTGAACGTGCGCGTCGTGTAGCCGAGGTCCACCTTGACCTCGTCGACGGCCGGCCGCGCATAGCCCATCTGCTCGAGCCACTCCGGGGAGCGCGATCCGCGGCCGGCGGCATCGACCACGAGGTCCCCCTGGATCGACTCCACCCGCTCCGACAAACGCTGGATCCGCACGCCGTTCACCCGCCTGAGCGTGGAAAGGAGGCCCAGCACGTGGGTGCCGCCCCGGATGTCGACGTTCGGGAGCCGCGCCACCTGCCGGCGAACCGTCGCTTCCAGGAGCGGGCGGCTCAGCAGGAGGCCGGCCAGACCGCTGTGGAACTTCGACTTGTAATGGCCGTGCTGGAACCACCGTACGCTGCCGATCACGTCGCCGGGAATCGCACCGGCGTCGAGCAGCTCACGCTCCAGCGCCGGGAACAGGCGCTTCAGCCCCTGAAGCCCGCTGGCGAGCAGCCCGTGCCCGTGCCGCCCCTGCGGGACGCCCTTCCGGTTGTCCACGCCCGGCGGAAGAGTGTCTCGATCGAAGACCGTGACGCGGTCGAAGTGCGGGGCGAGCACCCGCGCCGCGAGCAGGCCGCTGATGCTCGCGCCAATCACGATGGCGTGATGGCCGTGAACCGTTCCGGTCGCCGCGGGCACTCCCATGGAGCCTCCTGTCGAAGGGGAGGGCGGCAGTTTCTGGCCGCCCAGCAGAAGATACGGCCCCGCCGCGGATCCAGTCATGAGCATCGGGTTAGGAAACGGAAAGCAAGGCGTAAGGGATGGGAAGGGGCTAGCGTGCTGGACTTCGTCGTCGTTCCGCGAACGCCTCGGCGATGCTCACTGCAAGAGAGAACGTGTCCGCCCAGGCGATGTTCGACGTCAGCGCGACGACGATCCCGTGCGTGGGGAGCGTCATGAATGACACCACCATTCCGCCCATCACGTGGCCGTCGTGGCCGGCCACGCGCGTCTGCTCACCGCCCAGCTCGACGGTCTCGAGGTCCCAGCCGAGACCGTAACCTGTCTCCTCTCCCGAGGGCAGCCGCTGCGATGTCTGGAGCACCTGGACCGTGGCGGGTTGCAGCAGCCTGCCGCTGTCGATTGCCATGCCGAATCGCACCAGATCGGACGGGGTGGACAGGAATGCGCCGGAGCCCGCGAAGCAGGAGTAGTCGACCTGCCGCGCACCATCTTCCCCGTAGCGGGGATCCGCCGCGAACCTCGGGAAGTAGAAAGCCGCCCGATCGGGCATGGGCTCTGTCGCGGCGTCGGCCGTGGTGTCGTCCATGCCCAGCGTCTCGAAGATCTGCCCGTGCATGAACGTGAGGAACGGCTCGCCGGCGGCGGCTTCGACCGCGGCGCTCACCAGGATCCAGCCGTAGTTCGAATAGCGGTACCGGGTACCCGGCTCGAACAGCAGCGACCGATCTGCAAAAAGCCGCAGCCCTTCGAGCGTCTCCTCGCAGTGCTCCGACAGCGGCCCCTCGTCGCCGCCGTCGGTCCTGACGCCGGCCAGATGTCCCATCAGCTGGCGCAGTGTCACGGGCCACTCTTTCCGAGGGAACGTGGGCACGTACGTCTGAATCTCGGCGTCGAGCCTCAGCCGGTCTTTCTCGAGCAGCAGGCCGACGGCGGCGGAGGTGAGCACCTTGGATGCCATTCCGATCTTGAACCGCGTATCTGGCGCGACTTTCACGCGGTTCTCGAGATCCGCCCAGCCAAACCCTTCAGCCCACACGATCGCGCCGCCGACCCCGACCGCCACCGAAAGCCCCGGTAGGTTCTGCCCGGTGAGGCCTGCGCGCAGGATCTGCCGCCCGCGTTGAACGGCATCGGCCCACTCTCGCGATGGGTCCGAATGCGTCACCGATGGCACGTTACGCGCGTCGGTGTGCAGGGGCGTCGCAGTGGCGCTCATGTATGCCCACAGCCCCAGAATCGCCGCCAGCACCAGGCCGACGGCCAGGACGATCAGCGCGAGCCAGATCTCGATGCGACTTCTCGACACGATTCCCTCCACGATTATCTCTCGCCGGGTGACTTCGCTCCCGGACTCGCGAGGCGCTCGGGACGCGCCTCCAGTCATCGGATTCTCTCGCGTCCGCCGCAGGATGTCGGAAGCCACGGTGGAAGTCGTGAGCGCGATTTGAGCGTCCTGTGAGCATGTCGTGAGTGAGTCGCTCCGCAAGGAGCGACTGTCACGCGGCACGGCGGAGGATGGGAATTCGGGCCGAGGTCGTGATCTACGCCGGGCCTTCGACGTCAAGAACCGGCGATGGACCCAGGTGGCTGAATGCCCTCGATGGCACGTGGCTGGATCTGGCGCCGGAGGAACTGGGCGATGTCGAGACGGGGATTCATGGCATCGCCTATACCTTCAGGGAGCCCGTGGCCGGGGACTTTTTCACTATGAGCGCGAAAATGCCTCCGACAGAAGTTGCGGACCGGCCTCCTCTTGCGCGACCCGTCGCGCATCTGCGACGACCTGCTCCAGCACATTGATGTAGTCGGCGAACCACTGACGTCCGTCGGTGGTCAATCGATACATGGTCTGGGGCCGTCGCCCGTTCGCGCCCTTCCAGGTCTCCACCAGACTTGCGTCGGCCAGTACCGCAAAGTGACGGCTGAGGTTCCCATCGGTCAGGGCGCAAAGTTGCTTCAGATCGTTGAAAAGAGAAGGCCGCTGGGATTGGCCGCGAGCGAGGCCAGGATCCCTAGCCGTGCCTTCTCGTGCATGATGCGCAGGAGGCCGTCGTATGAGAAGCGCCCGTCATCCATAGGCGCGGCTGACCGCTGATGAGAATCACGCTGCACGCGGCGCGACCTCCGCGCGTTCAAGCGTCCAATAGAGCATCGAGGCGCCGAGCAGTTGACCGCCACCAAACGTCACGCCCATCAGCCAGGGAGACAACGCGTTGGGGCCTTGGCCCCAGTTCTCGGCGACTTGTTCGAGCGCAACACCTTTTGGGAACTGGTTACGAGCCAAGCGTCCGCGCGCGAGACCCCTGGTGGCGAGTGGCAGGTCAGCTTGAACGTCGTTGCACGGAAAGTGGCGGTGGACACGGCAGGCGTGGAGACGGAGATACCGATGGACGACCTGGTCGAGGTCGGCGTTTTCGGGCCAGCGGAAGCGGGCGACGCGAGAGCCATGCCGCTCTATCTGGCGATGCATTGCATCCGCGCTGGGCCGCAAACGATTACGGTCAGTGTTCCGCGGCGGCCCGCTCGCGCGGGCATCGACCCGCGCCACCTGCTCATCGACGTGCAACCGGGTGACAACGTCACGAGTATTGCGGCCTTTGCCTCGTCCTCGAAGGAGTAGGACCTAACTCCGGGCGTATCCCAAGACGACTGACCTGGAAGTTTGGGGACTGGCAAACGTCGACCGCGGGGAACGTTCCTTGGGCGAACTACGCGCAGCTTGGCGGCATGTTTGGTCTGATCTACACGCGCCTGAGCCGGCCCAGCCTGTACAACGGGCGAATGGGATGACCCGGTGGCGTTGGCTCAAACTCTGGCGCAAGCACGCGCCGGTGCCACGCGCATGGAATCAGCCAGTTCCTGAAACAGGAGTCGGACGCGACGGAGGGATGACGCCATGCTGCGAACGTTCTGGTCGAAGGTGACCGCACTCCTGAGGGGACGCCGGAGCCTTCGGGAAGACCTTCGGGCGGACATGGACGCCCACCTGGAGCTCGATGTCGAAGCGCGCGTACAGGGGGGCACGCCCGAAGAAACGACGCGGTCCGCCGCCGTCCGGGCGTTCGGCAATCGCACGCTGATCCGCGAGACAGGCAGCGAGGCGTGGACGTTTCGTGCCGTCGAGACGTTTGTCCAGGACGTCCGACTGGGCCTGCGCGCCATGACGAATGAGCCTGGACTGGCGACCGCGGTCGTGCTGTCGCTCGGGATCGGCATCGGCGCGAGCACGGCGGTGTTTCGAGTCGTAGATGCCCTCGTGTTCCGAGACCTCGCTGTGGACGACCCGGCAGGCCTGTTAGTGTTCCGGCGATCCTACGCTGGTGACGGCCGTGCGCCCTATGGGTTCGACTATTCCTGGTTCGAACGCTATCAGCGGCTTGATGACGTGTTTGCTGGCGTGGCTGCCGTCCATGTCCTGGAGCGGGCCGATCCGACCGCCCCGATGTCGAATGGCAGCGGGCCGGTCATTGGCGATCCGCAAGTGCGCGTCTCGGCGGTCACCGGTAACTACTTCTCCGTACTCGGCGCACGGATGCATTTGGGCCGGGCCCTCTCCGATGTTGATGACGGACCGGAGGAGCGACCCGTCGCCGTCATCAGCGATCGCTACTGGCAGCGACGGTTCAACCGTGAGCCAGACGTGCTTGGACGGCCCGTGACGATTAACGGCACGCCCTTCAGCATTCTCGGTGTTGCCGAGCGCGGCTTTTCGGGCGAATGGTTGGGCCGTCCGACCGACGTCTGGGTTCCCGTTTCTTCGCTTCCCCGGGCGGTGTCGGAGCTGCCTTCAGGCAACCGGCGTGGCGGGGGGTTGGCATTTCGGTTGCTCGGACGGCTGCGTCCGGGCGTGTCCATCGAACAGGCGAGGTCGCGTGGGCAGGTTGTCTATCAACAGATCCTGCACGAGGAACGCGCCGGTCGGTCTGCCACGACGGAACGGCTGGCGAGGATCGCCCGGGCGCGGTTCGACATGGAGCCGGCCGCCAAGGGGTTCTCGCCGCAGCGTGCCTCGCATTGGCCGCCGCTCGCCTTGCTCGGCGGCATGACGGGCCTCGTGCTGTTGCTTGCCTGCGCGAACGCAGCGGGTTTGCTGCTGGCCCGCCTGGCGGAGCGGCGACGGGAGCTGAGCATTCGGGTCGCGATTGGCGCCGGGCCATTGCGGCTTGCGCACCAACTTCTCGCGGAGAGCCTGGCCCTCTCCGTCTGCGCCACGGCTGTCGGGCTGCTTCTGTCCCATTGGGGCACCCGACTGCTCGCCGCCTGGATCAGTACCGGCCCCGCGTCCGGTGTGGCCGAGCAACTGACGCTCGACCTGCAGCCGGACGGACGCCTGATCGTGTTTGCCGCCGCCCTGTGTCTACTCACAGTCGTCGGATTTGGCGTGGGTCCGGCGGCCATGGCGGCGAGAAGC
>DATIEW010000250.1:0-3188 GCA_035455585.1 Vicinamibacterales bacterium
GCCGCCCACTCCCCTCGTACGCCAGCCACGGCGTCGCCAGATGCGTGCCCGGAAACGCTGCCGGACGCAGCCCCTTCTCCCTCAGCGCGAACGGCTGCGAGATCTGGTCCTGAAACGACCAGCGGTACGTCTCGGCCAGCCACAGCCAGCCCATCTTCCGCACCGCGTCCGTGTGCTGACGGGCGATAACCCCCGTAGCCCACAGCCCCCAGTTCTCCGGGTGCCCGGCCTGCCGGTATGACTCGGCCTGCTCCAGCACCGGCTCGCCCGCATACTTCGCCAGCCCCGCAGACTCCTTGGCCTCGCTGTACAGGCAGTCCCGCCACGGGTGCGCGAACTGCGCGATCGGCTCGGCGTGGGCCACGGCCTCGGCCGCGAACGTCTCCGACACGATCCGGAACGACGCATCCACCCACACTGACCGGTCGGCGTCCGTGTACTTCCACGGCTCGTACTTCGGATGCTTCGCCGCCCGATTCGGATGCACCGCAGGCCGCGGCTCGTACACCACCCGCCAGCCCCGCACCGTCGCCTCGTCCTTCAGGGCCTCGTCGTCCGTGACGAGCACCCAGTCCACGGACACGCCCTTCTGCGGCAGCGTCGGCTTCAGCTCGTCATACCCGTCGTAGATCGCGGTGACCATCGCAACATCGCTCATGCCGGGGATCGATACCACTCCACCGTGCGGGCAACCCGATCCCAGTCGAATTCAGGCTTCCAGGTGAGCCGATCCCAGCCATCCCCCTCCGCGACGATCCGCGTCGGCCGCTCACCCGCCCGCATCGGCAGATGCTCCACGCCGGCCGTCGAACCGGTGTGCTCCAGCACGAACGCCGCAAGCTCGTTGACGGTGACGGCCTGCCCGGTGCCGGCGTCGAAGGTGACGTCGTCGCCGTGGCCTGTGGCTTCGATCAGCATCCGCGCCACGTCGTCGGTGTGGACGAGGTCCATCGTCTGCTCGCCATCACCCCACACCGGCAGCGGGCGGCCCTCCCACGCGGCGCGCGCGAACGTCGGTACGATCTTCTGCGGATGCCCCGGCCCCCACTTCTGGCCCGGCCCGTACGCGTTGAACGCGCGAACGTGCGCGACCCGTACCCCGTAGGCGTGGTGCCAGGCGGTGGCGAGCCGGTCCGCACACACCTTCGTCGCCGTGTACACCGACGGGAAGACGGGCGGCATGGTGATGCCCACGTAGGCGGCATTGTTCTGCTCGCACCAGCGCAAAACCCTCAGCGCGCCGATGACGTTGGCGTGGACCGCAGACTCCGGCGCGTCGAACAGCTCGCTAGTGCCGAGCATCCCGGCGAGGTGGATGACAACGTCGGCGCCTTTCAGCGCGGCAAGGTCGCCGAGAATGTCGTTGCCCTGCGCCCGGTCGAACGACCACGCCTCGTGGCCTGCCTGTTCGGCCGCACGGATCGTGGCCTGCCCAAGGAAGCCGGAGCCTCCGGTCACTGCGATGCGCATTGCGCTGCTCCTGTTCACCATGGGGTGCGGCCCCACTTCGCTTGGAAGGTCTCGCGGTCGCGGCCGGCCTGCTCCTGCAGTTCGGGGCGTTCGTACATCGAGCCGTTCGGGCAGCGGTGCTCCACCGCGAGGCCGGGCACGAGGAGCGCCCCGCCCTCTTCGCGGGCGCGCCAGTCCCCATCGTCGTCGCCAAACCACCAGGCCAAGCTCTCGTCGAACCGCAGCCCGTGCTCCCCGCGCATCATGAACGCGTAGCCAGTGATCCGCTGCCGCAGGTCGATCGGTTCGGCCCGGGTGTGGAGGATCGCCTGCTGGCCGCCGTGCTGGTCTGGGTAGGCGAGGACCGCGGTGGTGGAGCGCATTGCCGTCGACAGCTTCCCGATCCAGCCGGGCGGTACGACGACATCGGAGTTGAGGACGGCGATATCCCACGCGTCGGCGCCCGCACGGTGTGCTGCTGCGTCGGCGAGTGCGAGGCCGACGTTCCACAGGGTGCTGATGTTCGGCGGATCGATCGGCAGGACGGCGACGCCGACCTTGCCGTCCCACGGATCCGGCTCGATAGGGGGATCAGACAGGTTGTCGATGACGATGACCCGGTCGACCTGGTCCACAACCGAGTTGATGCAGTCGGCCAGCATGTCGTGCCGGTCCCGCGTCGGGATCACGGCCGCACGGAACGGGCCACTCACCGCTTCGTCTCCGGCGCAGGCGCAACGATCGCCTCGTCCCACTCATGGCCGCAGCGGGAGCACTCACGGTGCAGCCGCTCGTTCGGCTCGAAGCCGAACGCCTCGGTAAGGCCGTGGCCGTGGACGCATTCGCCGTGCGCCCGGTACTCGGTAGCCGCGCCTTCGTGGCCGCACTTCGCGCACGTCGGTTCGTCGCCGGAGAACGGCTGAAGAGCGGCGCTCACGCGGCGAGCCAAGCCGGGCGGTCGGTGTACCACTTCACGATGTCCGTCAGCGTCTCCTCCAGCGGCCGGCCTGGCGTCCACCCCGCCTCAGCGAGCTTCGACCCGTCCAAGGCGTAGCGAAGGTCGTGGCCCGGCCGACTGGAGTGGAAGCTGACAAGCTCGTAGTGCAGCGGCCGACCGAGGATGTCGGCGATGGTCTGCGCGATCGCCAGGTTGGAGCGCTCCTCGCCAACGACGTGGAACATGCTGGGCCGGTCGTGGTCGGGGTACATCTCCGGTTCGACCGTGCGCAACAGGTGGAGCCAGGCGGCGCCGAACTCGCGGGCGTCGATCCAATGCCGCGAGCCGGGAACACCCCCCGGTGACGCGTGGATCTGCACGGTCTCCCCAGCGAGGATCTTCCGGATCACGGTGGGCACGAACTTCTCCCCCGACTGCCCCGGAGCGATCAGATTCATCGTCCGAGTGAGCACGACCGGCACCCCGTAGGTGCGCCACCACGCGGTCGCGAGCGCCGACTGTGCCGCCTTGCTCGCGCTGTACGGGTTCGACGGCAGGACGGTGTCCCATTCGCGGTGCTTGTAGTCGCCGTACGCGGGCCCGTACTCCTCGTCGGTGCCCATGTGCAGCACCATCTTCGGCCGGGCCTGGCGGGCGTATTCGAGGACGTTCAGCATCAGCTCGACGTTGTTCCGGATGAACGACGCCGGCTCCGAGATCGACCGATCGACGTGCGACTCGGACGCGATGTTCAGCACGTAGTCCACGGGGCCGATCTCGTCGACGAGTGTGGCCGGCATGG
>DATIEW010000251.1:0-6589 GCA_035455585.1 Vicinamibacterales bacterium
AGGGTGGGGCAAGTATCCCAGATCGTTTGCAGGAACGAAGTAGTACCGGAGTTCTTCCAGCGATGCCTCCGACACGTTCATCAGCCTTGCCTTGTCCGCACGTCCACGCTTCTTGAATCCCTCAGCGATGTTCGCGGGAATGGAGACGGCAGCCCGGCGCATCTGCGAGGTCAGACCGTACAGCTCGTGCTTCGGAACGTCAACGTGGCCCGATACACCAGGAGTGCGAGCTGATGACTCTTCTGCCACACGACCAGATCCTGGAAGCGCCGCGCCGGCTCATGCGTTGCCATTGTGTCCCCCTATTCTCCTGACTCTCGTCCTTTCTTATTCTGCCTCCTGTCTCCTGTCTCCTGTCTCCTAGCTCCTGCCCTCCTTCAGCATCCGCAGTGCGGCATTCCGTCCCGGCGCTCCCATGATTCCCCCGCCCGGATGCGTGGCGGAGCCGCACATGTAGAGGTTCCGGATCGGCGTCCGGTACTGCGCCCAGCCCGGAGCGGGGCGGAGGAAGAAGAGCTGCTCGAGGGTCAGCTCACCCTGAAAGATGTTGCCTTCGGTGAGCCCCCACTCGCGCTCGAGGTCGAGCGGGGTCACGACCTGTCGATGGAGGATGATCTCGTGGATGTTCGGGGCGAATCCGGCGAGCGTGTCGATCACGGTGTCGCCGAACGCTTCTCGATGGTCATCCCAGCTGCCCTCCTTCAAGTGGTAGGGTGCGTACTGCACGAAGCAGGACATCACGTGCTTGCCTGGCGGCGCGACCGACGGATCGGTCAGGCTGGGAATCACGATGTCGATGTACGGCTGCCTCGAGTACCGGCCGTACTTGGCGTCGTCGTACGCGCGCTCCATGTAATCGACGCTCGGCGAGATCGAGATCGCGCCGCGAAGATGGGCGCCGGGGCCGGGCCGGCACGTGAAGTCCGGCAGCGCGTCCAGCGCCAGGTTCACCTTTCCGGAAGAGCCGCGGAACTTGTAGCGCCGGATCTCCGCCACGAACTCGTCCGGCAGATGCTCGGCGCCGACCATTCTGAGGAACGTTCGGTTCGGGTCGACGCTCGATGAGACGGCGTTCGCGGTCAGATAGTCTCCGTTCTCGAGCACCACACCCGCGGCGGCGCCGTCGCTGATGATGATCTTCGAGACGCCGGTCTCCGTGCGGATCTCCGCTCCGGCTTCGCGGGCGGCGGCGGCAATCGCGTTCGAGATGGCTCCCGTTCCTCCGCGCGACAGTCCCCACGATCGGAACGCGCCGTCGATCTCGCCCATGTAGTGATGCAGCAGCACGTACGCGGTACCTGGGGAGCGCACGCCGAGGAACGTCCCGATGATGCCCGAGGCGGCCATGGTCGCCTTCAACACGTCGGTCTCGAACCACTGATCGAGGAAGTCGACGGCGCTCATGGTCATGAGCTGGATCTGGTTGTACTTGTCCTCCTCGGAGAGCGCCTGGAAACGCCGGGCCAGCCCCAGCAGGTCCATCAGGCCGCGCGGGTCGAGCGACATCGGATCCGGCGGCGTCATGGCGAGCACCGGCTTGGCGAAGCGGCCCATGTCCACCATGGCCTTGCCGTACTCATCGTAGGCCTCGGCGTCCACCCGGGAGTGCCGGGCGATCTCGCGGCGCGTCTTCGCGTGATCGTTCATGCGCCACAGGTAATTGCCGTCAGGCATCGGCGTGAAGGTGCCGTCGAGCGGCAGGATTTCGAGCCCGTGGCGCGGCAGGTCGAGCTCGCGGATGATCTCGGGCCGCAGCAGCGAGACCACGTACGAGCAGACGGAGTACTTGAACCCCGGATGGATCTCCTCGGTGACGGCGGCGCCGCCGAGGACGTGTCGGCGCTCGAGGACCAGCACCTTGCGGCCCGCACGCGCCAGGTAAGCCGCGTTGACGAGCCCGTTGTGGCCGCCTCCGATGACAATCACGTCGTAGCGAGACATGTCGAATGCTGAAATGCTGAGTGCTGAATGCTGAATTGCGTTCGGCACGCCACACGGTCAGGGGCTGAATTCTAGCCTACAATTCTGATGCTGTCGGGATCCGGGGTCCGGGATCCCGGGTCCGGGAAGGCGTGGTGATCCTGACCGGACCGTGCTTGCGTTCGATACCAGAGGGGTCACATGCCGATAGGAACGGCGCTCCACGAACGGACGTCGGCGCTGTGCGAGAGCCTGAACTACCGTGAATGGTCGGGGTTCTACGCCGTCAGCGCGTACGAGGGGCATCACGAGCACGAGTACAACGCGATCAGGAATGCCGCGGCGCTGATCGACGTATCTCCGCTGTTCAAGTATCTCGTCAGCGGCAGGGATGCCGCGCGCCTGGTGGACCGGGTGATCACGCGCGACGTGGCGAAGATGGCACAGGGGCAGGTGTTCTACACGCCGTGGTGCGACGAACGCGGCAAGGTCATCGACGACGGCACCGTCTCGAGGCTGGACGAGCAGACCTTCCGGTGGACTGCCGCAGACCCCAGCCTGCGGTGGTTCCGGCAGAACGCCGCCGGGCTCGACGTGTCGATCGAGGACATCTCCGAAGAGGTCGCCGCGCTCGCCCTCCAGGGGCCGACGACGGCCAGGCTGCTGCGGATCGTCTCGGACGTCGACATCGACCGCCTCAAGTACTTCCGGGTCGCAGCGGGGACCATCGCGGGCGTCAAGGTCGATGTCTCCCGGACGGGATACACGGGGGATCTCGGCTACGAGATCTGGATCCCTGCCGAGGCAGCCGTCCGCGTCTGGGACGCGCTGATGTCCGAGGGGAGGTCGTTCGACATCAGGCCCACCGGCATGCTGGCGCTCGACGTCGCTCGCGTGGAGGCCGGGCTGCTGCTCATCGACGTGGATTTCTTCAGCAGCAAGAAGGCGGTGATCGAGGCGCAGAAATACACGCCGTACGAAATGGGTCTCGGGCGTCTCGTCAGCCTCGACAAGGGACGGTTCATCGGACAGCGCCCGCTGCGCGAGGAGCACCGCCGCGGACACGCCCGGCAGGTCGTGGGGCTGGAGATCGATTGGACCGCGGTGGAGAAGATCTACGAGGAGATCGGCCTGCCGCCCGCGGTCGGGGCGACAGCCTCCCGGGTGGCAGTGCCCGTCTACGCGGGCAGCCGCCAGGTCGGCAGGGCCACGACGACGACCTGGTCGCCCGTCCTGAAGCGGATGATCGCGCTGGCGACGATCGACAGGCCGCACTACAAGGAAGGCACCGGTCTGCAGATCGAGGTGACGGTCGAGGCCGTGCGCTACAAGGTCCCCGCAACGGTCGTCAGGACGCCGTTCTTCAACCCCCCACGAAAGACAGCCACGCCGCCGCCGTGAAGCAGGGAGCTAGGAGCTCGGAGCTGGGAGCTGGGAGTTCGTGATACAACCTCACGGTGCCGATCAATACCAAGCCCGAACTCATCGCTCCCCCGAGCCCCTCGCTGCGGCGCGAGCTGGGGCGCTGGGACCTCACCGCCATCGGCGTCAACCAGGTCATCGGCAGCGGCATCTTCGCTCTGCCGGCGGCGCTGGCGGCCTCGGCCGGCGGCTGGAGCCCGTTTCTGGTAGCCGCCATCGGTCTGGCGTCGCTCCTCATCGCGCTGTGCTTCGCGGAGGTAGGCAGCCGCTTCGAGGCGACAGGAGGGTCCTACATCTACACGCGCGCCGCATTCGGCCGGTTCCTCGCCTTCGAGGTCGGCTGGATGCTGTGGTTCACGCGCGCGGCAAGCTGGGCGTCGGTGCTGAACGTGCTGGCCGACTCGCTCGCCTTCTACTGGCCCGCGTTCGCCGCGGGCGTTGGCCGCGCGCTGGCGATCACGCTGGTCGTCGCCATCTTCTCGGCGATCAACATTCGCGGCATCCGTCTCAGCGCGCTGGTCGTCAACGGCTTCACCATCGGGAAGCTCCTGCCGCTCGCCGCGTTCATCGTCGTCGGGCTGTTCTTTCTGGACCCCGTGCGGCTGCGCCCGGAGGGCGCGGTGCCGATGCGCGATCTGATGGCCGGTTCGCTGCTGCTGATCTTCGCCTTCGGCGGGTACGAGACCGTGCCCGTTCCCGCGGGTGAGGCGCGCGACCCCAGGCGTGCGGTGCCGTTCGCGCTGATCATGACCCTGGTGATTGTCACGATCGTGATGGTGCTGGTCCAGGTCGTCGCGCTGGGCACGCTGGCGGAACTCACCGAGACGCGAACGCCGCTGGCCGACGCGGCGGGCGGGTTCATGGGGCCTGCGGGCGCCTTCCTGCTCACGCTGGGCGCCGTGATCTCGACCTCGGGGAACAGCATGGGACAGGCGCTCTCGGGCCCGCGCAGCCTCTTCGCGCTGGCCGAGCAGCACGACATCCCGCGCTTCTTCGGCTACATTCACCCGCGCTATCGAACGCCGTCGACCGCCGTGCTCGTCACGTCAGGCGTCTCGCTCGTGCTGGCGCTTTCGGGGACGTTCGTCGCGTTGGCCGCGGCGAGCGCGGTCAGCCGCCTGCTGGTCTACGTCGCCACGGCCGCCTCGGTTCTGCGACTGCGGCAGCCGCGCTTCGAAACCCTGGTGAAGCCGGCCACGTTCGTCGTGCCGTTCGGTCCGGTCATCCCGGTGGCGGCCATCCTCGTTTCCCTCACCATCATCGGCGGCGCCACCAGATTGCAGCTGCTCTCCGGGGTCGGCGCGCTCCTCGCCGGCGCCCTGCTCTATGCCATCGCCGTCGGCGGCGCCGCGCGGGGTTCCAGACAGGCCTGAGCGCGAAGGCGGGGGGGTGGGGCGGAGCCCCAGCCTAGCCCTAGCATGGAAGGGGAGAAACCCATGCTGACTCTGAGACGTATCTTCCTGGCCATCGCGATGCTTGGCGCCGCAGCAGCCACCTGCGCGGCGCAAGCCACCGTCATCGTCGTGCGGCACGCCGAACGGGCGGACAGTGCCGGCCGCGGCCAGCTGATGATGGCCACCGATCCGGATCTGTCCGACGCCGGGCGGACCCGCGCCGCGTCACTCGCGTCCCTGCTCAGGGACGCCGGCGTGACCGCCATTTACGCAACCGAGTTCAAGCGGACGCAGCAGACCGCGGCGCCGCTGTCGGAGGCGATCGGGATTCCCGTCACGACGGTTGCCTCGGGGGACAGCGCTGCGCTCCTCGCGAAACTGAAGGCCTCATCGGGAATCGTCCTGGTCGTGGGTCATTCGAACACCGTTCCCCAGATCCTGAAGGGGCTGGGGATACGCGACGCGCCGGCGATCGCCGACACGGAGTACGACAACCTCTTCATCGTCACGACCGGCGAGGCCCCGCGAGTGCTCAGGCTTCGGTACTGAGAGAAGGGACAAGAGACAAGGGATAAGGGACAACGAACCGCGAACCGCGGACTGCGAGCCGCGGACAACGATCGGGATCCAGACGGGCGGGCGACATGTCAGACAGAACCGGTCTCCATTCGACGACGGGCGTTTTCGTGCTTCTGGTCGTCGCGCTCGTCGCGACGGCCGCCGTCCAGCGTGGCGAGCCTGCTCCGATCGCGCCGCAGGAGGCCGCCCGCATCTGGGACGCGGAGCACGTCTCGCCGCCTCTACCGCCGCTCGTTGACCATGCCGAGGTCGTCCAGCGGCTCGAAGGCCTGTCACGATCGGCTCCGGACCTGTTCACGGTGGAGAAGATCGGCGAATCGATAGAGGGGCGTTCGATCAACCACGTCCGGCTGGGAGCCGGGGACTTCCGCGTGCTCCTCTGGTCGCAGATGCACGGCGACGAGTCGACGGCGACGTCGGCGCTGTTCGACCTTTTCGAGTATTTCCGGCGGCACCGCGATGAACCGGTCGTGCGCCGCATGCTCACTCGCCTGACGCTGCACGTGGTCCCGATGCTGAACCCTGACGGCGCCGAGCGCTTCGAGCGGCGCAACGCGCAGAGCATCGACATCAACCGTGATGCGCTCCGGCTGCAGACGCCGGAGGGCCGGATTCTCAAGGCCCTGCGCGATCGGCTGAGCCCGCGCGTCGGCTTCAACCTGCACAACCAGAGCTGGCGGACATCGGTCGGCGACCCGCCGAAACCTGCCAGTATCTCGCTGCTCTCAGTGGCGTACGACGAAGCGGTCACGGAGAACGCGGGACGCCTGATGACCAAGCGTATCTGCGCGGTGATCCGCGATGCCCTCGAGCCGTTCGCCTCGGGCCAGATCGGCCGGTACGACGAGGAGTTCGAAGTGCGCGCCTTCGGCGACAACATCACCCTCTGGGGCACACCCGTCGTCCTGATCGAGACGGGCCCGTGGCCGGCGGAGACTCCCGATCCCGCGCTCGTCCGGCTGAACTTCATCGCCCTCGTCTCCGCTCTCGATGCCATCGCCTCGGGGCGCGTGAACCGCGCCGATCCCCGGCGCTACGAGAGCCTCCCCGTCAACGAATCTCGCAACCTGTACGTCCTGGTCAGAAACGCCACCGTGATCACCGGGGCCGGCATCCCGCCCTTCGTTGCGGACATCGGCGTCACGGCAAGCCGGCGCGTGCGGATCGTCGACGGCCGGCGCGAGCTGGTGATCTCGACCGAAATCGACGACATCGGAGATCTCAGGACGTTCGGCGCCATCAGAACGATCGACGCGACGGGAATGACGGTCGTG
>DATIEW010000252.1:0-4109 GCA_035455585.1 Vicinamibacterales bacterium
ACGTGCCCGATGCGGTGCCGACGGACTGCAGCGCGAACGCCAGGTCACGCGCGGACTGGAAGCGTTCCTCGGGCCGCTTCTCCAGACAGTGCCGGACGACGGGCTCGAACGTGGCGGGAATGGCGCCGCTCTCGCTCACGAGGTCCGGCGGCTCGTCCCGCAGAATCGCCGACATCGTCTCGGCCGCCGAGTCGCGTGCGAATGGCTTTCGGCCGCTCGCCATTTCATAGAGCACGCAACCCAGCGCGAAGACATCGGCCCGGTGATCGACGGTCGCCGCCTTCACCTGCTCCGGCGCCATGTAGCCGACCGTCCCCATGACCGTGCCCGGATCGGTCTGCTGCAACTGCGTCGCCACGTCCGTACCGGACACGGCCGCCGGCATCGTCTGCCGCGCGAGGCCAAAATCGAGAATCTTCACCCGGCCGTCGGCCGCGAGGAAGATGTTCTCCGGCTTGATGTCGCGGTGAACGATCTGCTTGTCGTGCGCCGCCGCGAGCCCATTCGCGATCTCGGTGCCGATCTGGGTGACCTTCCGCATCGGCAGCGGGCCGGACGACTCCGTCATCCGCTGACGCAGCGTCTCGCCCTCCAACAGTTCCATGACAACGAAGGCCAGGCCGCCCTCGGTGCCCACGTCATAGACCGCGAGAATGTTGGGATGCGACAGCGCGGCGATAGCCTTGGCTTCCCGCTCGAATCGCGCGCGCGCCGCCTCGTCCGTCGCGAGGTGGGCGGGCAGGACTTTCAGCGCGACATCCCGATCCAGGCGCGTGTCACGAGCGCGGTACACCTCGCCCATTCCACCCGCGCCCAGTTTGGAGAGGATTTCGTAGGCGCCAAGTCTCGCGCCCGGGGCCAAGGACATGGCGGGAGGATATTACAGTTCGCCGAGCGTTTGACCAAGCGCGTCGGCGATACAGTCAGCGTCGGCCTTCGTGAGCGGCACCGGACCGCGGATCTTGATCACGTTGTGGTGCGGGCCGTCGGTCCCGGTGAGAACCTGATTCCGTCACGACCACGCAGGGCGGGTCGCCAGCTCGGCTACGTCCGCAAGGCGCTCGGGCGGTCCGCGCTGGTCGGCTGAGCAGCCTGCGCCACCACTCGCCTCTGCCGGCGCGCCTCTCCTCTTGACAGTCTATAGAAGCGGCACTACCTTCATATAGGCTGTCGATAGATGCAGAGCCGCCAGTCCAGAACGGAGGTGCTCCCAGGCACGCTCGACCTGCTTCTGCTGAAGGCGCTGTCCCTCGAGCCCATGCACGGCTTCGGCGTCGGGAAGCGGCTCGAACAGATCACCGGCGGGGCCTTCCGGGTCAATGCGGGCTCGCTGTTCCCCGCCCTGCACGGGCTCGAGGAAAGGGGCTGGATTCGAGGCGAATGGGGGCGCTCCGACAACAACCGGCGGGCCCGGTACTATCGCCTCACGCCAGCCGGGCGACGGCGGCTCGTGCAGCAGGCGGACCGCTTCCGCCGCACCGTGTCGAACGTCCTGCTCGTCCTCGAATCCACCTGACGCCATGCCGGTGGGCCGTCGGTTTCTCGCGCTCGTCCGGAACCTGTGCCGTCCCGCTCATGTCGACCGCGAACTGGACGAGGAACTTGACGCGTTCGTGGACCAGGCCGCCGCCGAAGGGCTGCAGGCCGGGCTGACTCCAGTCGAGGCTCGCCGTCAGGCGTTGGCGGCGCTCGGCAGCCGGGAAACGATCAAGGAACGCGTTCGAGAGCGTCGGACGGGACACGCGATCGACGTGCTCCTCCGTGACCTTTCCTACGGCGTGCGCCTGGCGCTTCGGAGCCCGGGATTCAGCCTCCTGGTCGTCGGCACGCTCGCCGCGGGGCTGGCGGCCAGCACCGCGGTCTTCTCGGTGGTCGACAGCGTGTTGTTGAGACGGCTCCCCTATCCGGACGCCGATCGCGTGGTGTTCGTGGGCCCGACCGGAAGAGAGGGCCGGCGTCATTTCTCGCCACCCGACTACGTTGAGTTCTCCGAGTTCGCCGGGTCGTACGAGGCGATCTGCGCGCTCCAGGGCGACGAGATGGCGTCGTTGTCGACCGGCCGCCGGCCGACGACGGTTCGCGCACAGGAAGTCAGCGCCGGCTTTCTCGACGCGTTTGGCGTCTCCGTGCAGCTCGGTCGTGGGTTTCAACCCGGCGACGATGCCCCGGTTGCGTTCGACGCTCGTGCCGACGCGTCCGGCTCACGGGCACCGGGCGCCTTGTTGATCAGCCACCACCTCTGGCAGGACCGGTTCGGTGCCGACGCCGGCGTGATCGGCCGGCTCGTGCAGCTCGACTTCCAGCCCTATCAGATTGTTGGCGTCATGCTGCCCCGATTCGAAGTGCTGCTGCCTGACGAGCCGGACTACCGCACGCACGCTGACGTCTGGATTCCCACGCGAATGGACTTCCGCACGATGCCGCGAGACGCCCCGTTCCTCCGCGTCATCGCCCGCCTCAGGCCAGACGTCACGCTCGCCGAGGCCAGGGCGGAGGCCTCGTCGTTTGCCAGGAGGCAGCGCGACGTGCACCCCCTGCTTCGTGATGGCGGATTCGAGATCGACGTCCGGCCGTTAGCCCGCAGCCTCACCGAGAAACAGGCGGGATCCATCGTCGCGCTGCTCGGCGCGTCGACTTTCTTGCTGCTGATTGCGTGCGCGAACCTTGCCAGCCTGTTCCTCGCGCGCGCGCTCGTCCGTCGCCGGGAGTACGTGGTCAGGCTGGCCCTCGGGTCCGGTCGCGGGCGCATTGTCCGACAGATGATGACCGAAGGTGCGCTTACGGCGGTCGGGGGAGCACTCCTGGCCATCCTCATTGCGATGCGGCTGACGCGGGCGCTCGTCGCGTCGGCGCCGGCCTCAATCCCGCGCATCGACGATGTCGGTCCGAGCGCACGGGTGATCGTCTTCACGGTCGTCTGTTCGTTGATGACGACCGCGCTGGCGGCGTTGGTCCCGGCCGTCGCCCTTGCGCGGGCACCGGAGTCCGAGTCGCTCCAGACCGCCGGCCGTTCGCTCGCCGGGGGAACGGGCCCCTGGCATCGCGCTTTCGTCGTCGCCGAAGTGGCCCTGACGGTGGTCCTGCTGGCCGGAACCGCGTTGCTCGTGTACAGCTTCACCAGGCTCCTGAACGTCGAGCCCGGCTTTCGACCGGACCGTGTTCTCACGGCGAACCTGTACCTGGCCGAGCAGCGGTACCCGCGTTACCCGCGCGCCGACTCGAGAGTGCGGTTCGTCCGCGAGGTGACGGAGGGCGCCAGCCGCGTCCCGGGTGTGGAAACGGCCGCCATGGCATTGGTGGTACCGCTCGGCCCACAGGATGCCGGCCACACCTACGCCAGCGAAGGGATGGCGTCGGCGACCCGCGTGCTGCCGCCGGCGAAGTACCGACCCGTCACGCCAGGCTACTTTCGGACAGTGGGCACCCGCCTCGTCGAGGGACGCGACTTCTACTGGTCCGAGGTCGATCGGTATCGCCTCGTGACGATCGTGGATCAGCGGCTCGCGGAGCGTGCCTGGCCCGAACGGAGCGCCATTGGAAAACGCCTGCGTATCGAGGTGTGGTCCACACGTGGAGGCGGGATTCATCTCGAGCCTCTCTGGACCGAGGTGATCGGCGTGGCCGAGAACGTCCGGAGTGGCAGCCTTCGTGCGAGCGACCCCGAGACCGTCTACCTGCCCTACAGCCTGTACCCTGTTGCCGAGCTGTCGCTGCTGGCGCGGTCGGGTCCTTCACCCGATGTCTCATTGCTGTTCGGGCGGCTGCGGGCCGCGGTAGCCCGCGTCGATCCCGAAGTGCCCGTCTTCGATCCGGCCGCGATGGAGTCGGTCGTGGCGGCGTCGCTCGCGCCGGAGCGCTTCAGCCTGGGCCTCGTCGGCGCGTTTGGAGCCATGGGACTCGTGCTGACCCTGGTCGGCGTCTATGGGGTGTTGTCGCACCTCGTCAGCCTCCGGCTGCGCGAGCTGGGCCTGCGAATGGCCCTCGGGGCGCCACCGACTGCTGTGCGACGGTCCGTGCTGGTAGCGGGCCTCGAGCCGATCGGCGTCGGCGTGATCGTGGGCTCGGCGGCTTCCGTCGCGCTCGGCCGCTTCGCTGAAGGCCTGCTCTAC
>DATIEW010000253.1:0-2318 GCA_035455585.1 Vicinamibacterales bacterium
TACACGGACGACATCAGGCTGCCTGGCCTGGTGCACGCCGCCATGCTGCGCAGCCCGCATGCGCACGCGCGCATCCGCCGCATCGACACGAAGCAGGCCGCGGCGGGCGCCGGCGTGCTGGCCGTCTACACCGGACGGGACGCCGCGGCGGTGCTGAAGCCGATGCCCTGCGCCTGGCTGATCCCCAACTCGGAGATCAAGGTCGCCGAGTACCCGTGCATGGCGACCGACGTCGTACGCTATGTCGGCGACATCGTCGCGGTCGTGGTGGCAGAGACGGCGTATCAGGCGTACGACGCGTTGGAGCTGATCGAGGTCGACTACGAGCCGCTCGCCGCCGTCACGGACCCGCAGCAGGCCACCGCGAGCGGCGCGCCGCAGCTGCATGCGGCGGCGCCCGGCAACCAGGCGTTCCACTGGGTCGTCAGCGGCGGCGACGTCGATGCGGCCTTCGCTTCGGCGGAGGTCGTCGTCAAGGACCGCATCGTCCAGCAGCGGCTGATTCCGAATGCCATGGAGCCGCGGTCCGCCGTGGCGCAGTGGACGCCGGCTACCGGGGAGCTGACGCTCTGGAACACGACGCAGAACCCCCACATCGTCCGCTTCATCGGCTCCATCGTGATGGGCGTGCCCGAGGACAGGCTGCGGGTGATCGCGCCGGAGGTCGGCGGAGGCTTCGGCAGCAAGATCGCGCAGTACCCCGGGGAGTTCATCGCGGCATTCTGCTCGATGCGTCTCGGCCGGCCCGTCAAATGGACCGAGACGCGGAGCGAGAACTACATCGGCACCACGCACGGGCGCGATCACGTGCAGGACGTCGAGCTGGCCGGCACAAAGGACGGGCGGGTGACGGGACTGCGCTGCCGCGTGTGGGCGGGCATGGGCGCGTATCTGTCGGTCGCGGCGCCCGGCATCCCGACGATCCTGCACGGCCTGATGCTGTCGGGACCGTACCGCATCCCCGCGCTGCGCGAGGACGTCTACGGCGTCTACACCAACACCACGCCCGTCGAGGCGTACCGCGGCGCCGGGCGGCCCGAAGCGACCTTCATGATCGAGCGGCTGCTGGATTGTTTCGCGCACGCGATCGGCAAGGATCCGGTCGATGTCCGGCGTCAGAATCTCATCCCGCCTTTCCCGGACGGCTTCGACGTGATCACCGGACTCAAGTACGACAGCGGCAACTACCAGGGCACACTCGACAAGGCGCTGGCGCACGTCGACTATCGGGCGCTGCGCGCCGAGCAGCAGCGGCTGCGCGGCGAGGGGCGCTACCTCGGCATCGGCGTGACGACCTACGTCGAGATCTGCGGCCTCGGACCATCGCAGGTGGCAGGCGCGGTCGGCTTCCAGGGCGGCCTCTGGGAGAGCGCGATCGTGCGCTTCCATCCGAGCGGCAAGGTGAACGTGTTCATCGGCGCCAAGCCGCACGGCCAGGGGGAGGAGACGACCTTCGCACAGATCGTGGCGTCGGAGATCGGCGTCGACGTCAACGACGTCAAGGTGGTGCACGGCGACACCGATCGGACCCCGATGGGCTGGGGAACCTACGGCAGCAGGACGACGGCCGTGGGCGGCGCGGCGCTCGCGGTGGCGGTGAGGAAGATCAAGGACAAGGCGCGCGCGCTGGCGGCGCACGTGCTCGAGGCGGCGGTCGAGGACATCGACTACGCCGACGGCCGCTTCTTCGTGAAGGGCTCCCCCGGCAGCGCCAAGACGATCCAGGACATCGCGCTGCTGGCCAACGTCGCCTGGAACCTGCCGCCGGGGATGGAAGCCGGCCTCGAAGCCACCAGCTTCTACGATCCGCCGAACTTCACCTTTCCGTTCGGCGCGCACGTGGCGGTCGTCGAGGTGCACCCCGATACCGGGACGATCGAGCTGAAACGCTACGTCGCGGTCGACGACTGCGGCCCGCAGATCAACCCGATGATCGTCGAAGGCCAGGTGCACGGCGGCGTGGTGCAGGGCATCGGACAGGCATTGTGGGAAGAGGCGGTGTACGACGAGAACGGCCAGCTGCTCACCGGCACGATGATGGACTACGCCATCCCGCGCGCGGACGTGGTGCCTTCGATCGAGGTCCTGTCGACGGTGACCCCCTCCCCGCATCATCCCCTCGGCGTGAAGGGAATTGGAGAGGCGGGCACCATCGCGTCGACCTGCACCGTGTACAACGCCGTGATCGACGCGCTCCGGCCGCTCAAGGTCGACACGCTGCGGATGCCGCTGACGCCCGAGCGCGTGTGGCGGGCGGTGCATGGGGCGTGACTGCCGGAGGGTGTGAACCTGGCGGACGGCGGCGAGCGAGCGGGCCG
>DATIEW010000254.1:0-2046 GCA_035455585.1 Vicinamibacterales bacterium
GCCGTTCAGCCTCCCGACCGATGCGCCGTTCAGCGTTCCGCCCAACGCGTCGTTCGGTGCCGTCTCGGACGCGCCATTTGCGGCCGCCGAGCACGCGCCGTTCACCATCCCCGCGCCGAAGGCGCAAACGTCGGCGCCGAAGCCAAAGAAGAGCCGTCCCGGATTGAAGATCTCGCGGAAGGCGGTACTCGCTGCGGCCGCACTCGTCATCATCGCGGCCGGCGGGGTACCGGCCTGGCGCTACGTCACTGGAAGCGGGACGTCCACTCCGTCGACGGGCACGCTCGTCGTGCAGTCGAATCCCGCGGGCGTGCAGGTGTTTGTCGACGGCGTCGATCGCGGGCAGACGCCCGCCAGGCTGTCGGTGCCGGTCGGGGCGCACATCCTCGAGCTCCGCGGCCGCGGCGTGCCGCGCGTCATCCCCCTCAACATCACGGCAGGGGCCGAGGTGTCGCAGTACCTCGAGTTCGCGAACACGCCCGAAACCGGCAGCCTGCGCGTCGAGACGCAGCCCGCCGGCGCGAAGGTCATAGTCGACGGCACGGATCGCGGCGTCGCTCCCGTGACGATCTCGGATCTCCTGCCCGGCGACCACGAAGTCGTCCTGCAGACGCCAACGGCCTCCGCGCGGCACGTGGTGAACGTGCAGGCGGGAGGGACGGCGTCGATCGTCACGCCCGTCGCGTCGGCAGCGGTTGCCGCCGGGCCCGTGTCCGGATGGCTGACTGTCAAGGCGCCGTTCTCGCTCGACATCCGCGAGGAAGGCCGCATCATCGGGACGACCGACGCCGACAAGCTCATGCTCGCCGCGGGTCGTCACGACATCGAGCTCGTCAACGAGACGCTGGGCTACCGCGTGACCCGCGTCGTGCAGGTGCTGCCCGGCAAGGTGGCGAGCCTTTCCATCGATCTGCCCAAGGGCGTCGTGAACCTGAACGCCATCCCGTGGGCCGAGGTGTGGGTCGACGGGCAGCGCGTCGGCGAAACGCCTATCGGCAACCTGTCAGTGCCAATCGGCGCACACGAGATCGTCTTCCGTCATCCGCAGTTCGGCGAGAAGCGGCACGCGATCTCGGTCACGATGTCGGGGCCGACACGGGTGAGTGTGGATATGCGGTAGGGGTTCCTGGTTCGGGGTTCCTGGTTCGGCGTCCGACTTCAGCATTCAGCATTCAGAATTGCCTCGAGGTGCCAGTGCTGACGTTTCTGACCGGCTTGACGATGGTGATGGTGACGACGTTGGCGATGGTGTTGGTGAATGCGGAACCGCAGGCGTCGCCAGCGCGGCCCGCGCGACGCGGCTTCCGCATTCGAGTGACAAGGTAGTGGCCAATGGCAGGCATGACACGTGGATTCCGGACGCTGCTGCTCGGCTCCAGCCTCATGATGGCCGCCGCTGCCCCGGTTCTCGGGCAGGACGGTCCGCTGGCGGTAGCCCGCGACCTGTACGCGTCGGCGCGCTACGACGAGGCGCTCGCGATGTTGAATGGCGTCAGGCAGCAGGAGAGCGGCAACCCCATCAATCTCCGGTCGATAGAGCAGTACCGATCGCTGTGCCTGCTTGCGCTCGGACGCGGCGCGGAAGCCGAGGCCGCCATCGCGGTCGTCGTCGCATCGGATCCCCTGTATCAGCCGACCGAGACCGAGGCGTCGCCTCGCGTCCGTTCGGCGTTTTCCGAAGTGCGCCAGCGCCAGCTGCCCGACATCGCGCGGACCCGGTACGCCGCCGCGAAGTCCTCGTTCGACCGGAAAGAATATGCCTTTGCCGAGCAGCAGTTCCGCGAGTTGCTGCGCCTCATCGACGACCCGGACATGGGCGGGCGGCTGGGCGACCTGCGACTCCTCGTGTCGGGCTTCCTGGACTTGAGCTCGGCGTCGGCCGCGCCGCCGCCGGAGCCCAAGGTGGAGCCCCGGCGCGAAGAGGCTCCACCCCCGGCGCCGGCGCCCGCTGTTCCCAATCCCGCGAAGGTCTACACCTCTGACGACGAAGGCGTGAAACCGGCGACGCCGATCCGTCAGGAAGTGCCTCGCGTGCCCGTACAGGTC
>DATIEW010000255.1:0-2864 GCA_035455585.1 Vicinamibacterales bacterium
GAGGCAACGGAGGGGAAGGAGGGCGCCATGACAGCCGAAGTCGAACGTCTTGTGAGCGGTTTCGAGCGTGGGGCGATTTCGCGCCGGGAGCTGATTGCCGGACTCGCGGCGCTCTGCGCGGTCTCGTCGCCGGCGTCAGCCACGGGGCAGCAGGCGTCCGTGCAGCCATCAGGGCAGCGCGCACCGATCCCGCTGAGCGGCGTGGACCACGTCGCGCTGCGCGTCTCGGACCTGGCGCGCTCGACGGCCTTCTACCGGGATCATCTGGGCGGACGCATCCGCAGCCAGTCGTCCGGCTCCACCTTCCTCGACATCGGCAGCCAGTGGGTGGCGCTCTTCGCGCGCGGCGCGGTCAGCACCGGGTACGAAGCCACGCAGCCAGGCGTCGACCACATTTCCTTCCACTCGCCGCAGCACCGCAGCCTCGACGAGCGGATGGGAGTGCTCCGCGCGCACGGGCTCGACCCAGTGTCGCCGCCGGGCAGCAGCCGCGTCTATTTTCGAGACCCTGACGGGATCATCCTGCAGCTGAGCTGATCGCACGGCACCGGACGGTTGGGCAACGCCAGGTTCAACCATCGGGTGTGCCCGGTCGAGGCGTCCGCCTCGCAGCCCCCATGCAGTTGATCCGGCGTCAGGACGAGGCGCAGAATGGCGACCAACGACGACATGAACGAGAGCCTGCCTGTCAGCCTGCGTGCGACGCTGGATCGAATCCTGACCGAGCCTGCCCCGCTTGATCTCTGGCAGTTCCAGAAGGACCTCCTCGCCGTAGGCGGGGAGTCTGCCGGACGTGCTCGCACGGTCGCACGGGCGTTCCACGGGTGTCTGCGTAACTTGGAGAGCAAGACCGCCTCGCGCAGCGCCAGCCGCTGGGGAGCCGTGCTCGGTACGGCCGCTGTGTCCAGCGTGGGGCTGCAGGAGCTGCTGGCCGAGCAGGAAGACCCGCTCCGTCGCCTGCTGGCGAGCGGCGTGGCGGCCCTGCTCGAAGTCGGCGCCGCCGTCAAGAACGCTCAGGCCTGGGAGGTCGAAGCCGCGCTCATGTACGACGACGTGGCCTGGTATCTGTACGGCGAGCTCTGGGACATCTCGCGAGAGCTTCGCCCCGAACTGCCGTCGGCGGAGCGGCAGGCGCTGGTGGATCTCCTGCTCAGGCCGGTGTTGGCCCCCGGGGTGGCTGATGCTGTCAAGGCTGCCCTGCTCATCCGGTTGTTCCAGGTCGCCCTGGCAGCCCGGGTGTGGCCGATGCTCCTGAAGGGAGAAGGGAGAAGGGAGAAGGGATAAGGGGCCGGCTGCCTGGTCGGCTCCTATTCGGTCCGCAGCGCGACGAGCGGATCGACGCGCGTCGCGCGTCTGGCCGGCAACAGGCAGGCCGCCAGTGCGACGAGCGTGACGAGCATGGTGATGACCGTGAACGTCACCGGATCGGTGGGCGTGATCTGCACGAGCAGGGTCCGAAGCACGTTGCTGACGAAGTACGCGCCCAGGAGGCCCAGCGAGAGCCCGATGGTGAGCTGGATCAGGCCCTGGCGCAGAACCAGCCACGAGACTTGGCGGGCCTCCGCGCCGAGAGCCATGCGCACGCCGATCTCCGACGTCCGGACGGTCACGGCGTAGGCCATGACGGCATAGAGCCCTACCGCGGAGAGCACGAGCGCGATGGCCGCGAAGATCGCGAACAGGCTGCCGAAGACACGGAAGGGCCAGCGCTGGCGCACGAGCATCTCCTCCAGCGTCTGCACGGCGAACACCGGCTGGTCCTGGTCGACGGCCTGCACCTCCCGGCTGACGGCGTGCATGATCGTTGCCGGCGCGAGCGCGCTTCGCACGAGCACCGCGGCGCCGCCGGGTGGATCCTGGCGGTGGGGAACGTAGACTGCCGCAGCCGGCTCGGGGTCCTCCGGTGAGTTGTGCCGGATGGACGGGCTGACGCCGACAATCGTGCGCCACATGGGTGGGGGACCCTGCTGGGATTGCGCCGCGGCGAACCGGAACCGCCTGCCGATGGGATCCTCGCCCGGAAAGAACCGGGCGGCGAAACGGTCGTTGACGATGGCGGTTTCAGAGCCCGGCGCCCCGTCGGTTTCGTGGAAATCCCGTCCGCGGGTGAGCCTCACGCCGACCGCGTCGAAGAACCCCGGGCTGATCGTGATCACGACGGCGTCCGGCTTCTGATCCCCCTGGCTGTCCTGTAATGCGCCGTCGATTTCCAGCGTGCGCCTGCCACCGCCCTGGGGCGGCACGCTGGTGGTGAAGGCGACAGCCTCCACGCCCGGCAGCGACGCCAACTTCGGCGCGAGCCGGTCGTAGAAGGCGAGCCTGGCCTCGGGCGTTTCGTACTTCGCGGAGGGCAGCTGGAGGCGCATGCTCATCAGCTTCTCGGTGCTGATGCCGATATCGATCGTGTAGACCTTGAGGAAGCTCCGGACCATCAGCCCCGCCCCGACCAGCAGCACGATCGTGAGCGCGAGCTCGACCACCACCAGGGTGCCGCTGAACCACCGCGCGCGCCGTCCGCCGGTCGCCCCGCGTCCGCCCTCCTTGAGCACCTCGTTGACGTTCGTCCTGGACACGTGCAGAGCCGGCGCGAAGCCGAAGAGGATGCCCGTGAGCACGCAGATCGCGGCGAGGAACCCGAAGACGGTCCAGTCGAGGCTGAAGACGATCCAGTACGGCTTCCCGGATCCTTCCACGGCGGCGTCGAACACGCGCACCCCGCCGAGCGACAGCAGCAGTCCGATGGCGCCTCCGACGATTCCGAGCAGCACGCTCTCGATGAGCAGCTGGCGCGCGACCCTCCAGCGTGTGGCGCCGAGCGCGATTCGAACGGCGACTTCACGCGTGCGGTTCGCCGACCGCGACAG
>DATIEW010000256.1:0-2046 GCA_035455585.1 Vicinamibacterales bacterium
CCGAGCGCCCCGTCCCACACCAGCTCCGCGCCGTCGCGGCGTGTCTTGCTCGCATTCTTGAACGTGGTGCGCCCACCGGTCGCGGCATCGGTCACGATCTCGTCTTCGGTCTTCACGTGGAACAGCGCGACATTGATCCGGTGCGCG
Source organism: Vicinamibacterales bacterium (assembly GCA_035455585.1). Lineage (GTDB taxonomy): Bacteria > Acidobacteriota > Vicinamibacteria > Vicinamibacterales > 2-12-FULL-66-21 > DATIEW01. Next base: position 148 of record DATIEW010000256.1, read on the forward strand.
TTCGCGACACGATACTTCGCGCCGATCTCGAGCGCGCGGCTTTCCGCCGGAACGAGCGCGAAGTTGAGCCCCGGACCGCTGGTGTTGTAGGCGATCTCCGCGAACGTCGGCGTCTCGAAGCCATGGCCATAGCTCGCGTAGACATTGAAATCGGGCGTGACGGACCAGATGAGGCCCGCCACCGGGCTCGTGTCGCTAAAGCGTTGTGAGCCGCTGTCGTCGGGATTGACGCCGGTGACGTAGTGATCTTCCGACCGGTAGCGCACCACGCTCGATCGCACGCCCAGGGTCGCCGCGAGCGCGGGGAGGAAGCGCCACTGCGCCTCGGCGAACACGTCGGTGCTGCGCACCGTGTCGTCCTCGTCACGGCGAAGATCGCCCAGCGCCCCGTTGTTGTTGACAAAGCCGCGCCGCCGCTCCTCCATGCGGTCGGCGTCGGCACCGACGGTCACCGTCAGCGGCATGCCCGCCGGCTCTCCGCGCCAGACGAGGCGAGCGCCGATCCCGCCGAAGTTTCGGTCGAGATCGACAACCCCCCCGGAGGACGTCAGTCCGATGCCGGAGAAACCGAGATACTGGCGAACGCGCCTGCGGCCGCCGTAGCCGGTCACGTGCAGCGTGGTGGCGCCATCGAAGCGATGCTCGACGCCGAGCCCGCCCTGCAGCTGGTTGATCGTCTTGCGGGTGTCGAACTGCGTGGCCGCCGGATCGGCCTGGCGCGGATCGTCCTCCCATTGCGCGCGCGTGAGGCCGAGCGGATCCTGCGTCTCGGGCTGGTACTGCGAGCTGCCGATCAGCGTGACGCGCGTCGAGTTGCCCAGCTCGACGCGCAGCTTGGCATTGACGAGGTCGCGCCGCGCCGACGAGTGATCGCGATAGCCGTCGGTCTGGAACTCGCTGCCCGCGACCACGTAGCTCGCAGGACCTCCGACGCCCCGCAGCTTGAGTCCCGCAGTCCACTGGTCGAAGCTTCCGGCACCTGCCTGGGCGGTCAGTACCGGCGGGCTCGCGCCGTCCTCGCTGAACACGGCGATCACGCCCCCGGACGCATTGCCGTAGAGCGTCGAGAACGGCCCACGCAGCACCTCGATGCGCTGCGTCGACAGGAGGCTGAAACTGCCGGTCTGGCCCTGCCCGTCCGGCATGGTCACCGGAATGCCGTCCTGGTACAGGCGCACGCCGCGCACGCCGAACGCGGCGCGGGCGCCGAACCCGCGCGAGCTGATCTGCAGGTCCTGCGCGTAGTTCTGACGGTTGGCGGCGAACACGCCGGGAATCCGCACCAGCGTCTCGGAGAGGTTGATGCCGGGCTGGCCGTCGCGAATCGTGGCGCCGTCGACGATGTCGACCGACGCGGGTACGTCGAACGCCCGTGCCTCGTGACGGGTTGCGGTCACCACGATCGGATCGAAGACGACCGCAGCCTCCTGGGCGCGCACCAACGGCGTCGCCATCGTGGCGGCGCACAGCAACGCGACCCGCCCCGCCGCGCAGGGTCCAGCTCCGGCGTTCGTCGTTCGCAAGATCCTCCTCCCCGCATGGCGAACAGCGGACGAACACATTACCATCCCTTTCGGCAGCCCCGCACAGGAGCACGTCGATGATTGGAAACGAAGCATTCCGTGCCGCAACGGCCTTCGTGGCCTTCGCTGCGCTGCTCGCTGTCGCCAGCGCCGATGCCGCGCCGCTGGCCTACGTGCCGAACGAAGGCGCCGCGTCGATCTCGGTCATCGACACGGAGACCGACAAGGTCGTTTCCACGCTGAAGATCGGCAAGAAGCCGCGTGGCATCGCGGTCACGGCGGACGGCAAGCGCCTGTTCGTTAGCGACCAGACGGCGAACGCGCTGATCGTCTTCGACCTCGACCGGAGAGCCGAGATCGCCAGGATCGCGCTGGG
>DATIEW010000257.1:0-12595 GCA_035455585.1 Vicinamibacterales bacterium
GACCAGCTATCTCCGCTCGGCACTCTGGGTCGATCCAATCATCTCCATCGTTCTGGTGCTGGCGATAGCGCCGGTGCTTCGCGTGCTCGACGCGTGGCTCGAGTGGCGGTTCCTCGGGCTCGGCATTAGTGGGGTGCGGTCGCTGTACCAGACGGTAATCACGTTCTCGCTCTCGTTTCTGGTGTTCACGTTCAGTTCGATGCTCGTCGCGATTCAGGTCGCGGGCGGTCAGCTGACGCCGCGGATCATCGCCACGACGCTGCTGCGGGACAACGTCGTCAGGTACAGCGTCGCATTGTTCGTGTTCACACTCATCTTCGCCATCATAGCGCTGGATCGTCTCGAGACGGTCGTTCATGACATCGTCGCATTCGTGACCGCCGTGCTCGGCATCGCGTGCATGGCGACCTTCCTGTTCCTGATCGACTATGCGGCGCGGCTGCTGCGCCCGGTCAGCATTCTCGCGCGCGTCGGCGATGAGGGGTTGGCCGTGATCGACGCGGTGTACCCGCGGGCGGCGGGAGATACACCAGACCTCGCGACGGTCCATCCTGCGCTGCCCGATTCACCCCGCCGCATGGTCCATCACGCGGGGCCGTCGGAGATCGTTGTCGCCATCGATCTCGCAACGCTGATGCGCCGGGTGCGCCGGAGCGGCGGGGTGATCGAGTTCGTGCCGCAGGTCGGAGACTTCGTCGCCACCGACGAACCGCTGTTCGCGCTCCATGGTGACGCCGTGTCGCTCGACGACGATGCCTTGCGCGCGACGGTCGCGTTCAGTCGAGAGCGCACGATGGAGCAGGACCCGCTGTTCGCGTTCAGGATTCTGGCGGACGTCGGGCTCAAGGCGCTGTCGCCGGCCATCAACGATCCCACGACGGCGGTGCTGGCGATCGATCAGATTCATCGCCTGCTGCGCGTTGTGGGGAAGCGGCGGCTCCGCGGCGAGGCCGTCAGGGACGCGGCAGGGCACCCGCGGGTCATCCTGCGCACGCCGAACTGGGAGGACTTCGTCCTCCTGTCGTGCACGGAGATCCGGAGTTACGGCGCTGGAAACGTCGAGGTCGCGAGAAGACTGCGGATGATGTTCGATAACCTGATCGCGTCGCTGCCGGCATATCGCCACCAGGCGCTCGATGAGGAGCGCCGGCGGCTGGAACGAATGCTGGATGCACTCTATGTGGTCCCGGAGGACCTCGCGCTGGCCCGGCTGCCGGATTCCCAGGGTCTTGGCGGATCGTCAGGCTCGATCTCGACCGCTGGTTGAGGGACGGTCGCGGCCAGCTCCGCGCGCGCCGCCGGCGCGCCGGCCGGCTTCCGCCGGGGCCGCGGACCGCGGCGTGCGTCCCCGCCCGCACCTCCAGGTTCCTTCGAGCCCTCCGCCGGACCAGGCACGAAGGCGGCGACAACCCTACAGGCGATGTCCGGCGCGCAGGTTTCCGGAAACCAGCTCTGCTTCGCCGACTCGCGCGAGACGGAATTCGCCGAGCGAGATCGGCACCGCCACCCGCAGCATGAGCGTGAACAGGAGGAAGCCAAACGCGAAGATCCCGGCAGCGACGCGGAACTCCGTTGCGGTTGGAAAGTACTCGTAGATTTCGCCGAGGGTGTCCGGTGTGAGGCCGGGGATGATCAGCCCCATGCCCTTGTCGATGTAGCAGCCGGCGTAGGTGGCCGCGCACCCGATGTTCAGCGTCACCGGGTGTCGCCGGGCCGCCGGCAGGATGAACAGCAGGAACGCCGTCACATTCAGCGCCACCGCGGTCCAGGCGAACGGCACGAGCGTCCGGTGTTCGCCGAGTCCCGAGAACCAGTACCGCGTGTAGAGCAGGTGCTCGGTGTCCGAGTAGTACTCCTTGAATGCCTCGGCCCCGTGCAAGAACAGGTTGAGGAACATCGCGTAGGCCATCAGCTCGGCGATCTTCCAGATCGCCTGATCCTGGATCTCGAACCGCGTGAAGCGCCGCAGGAGCTGGAGCGCCACCAGCAGGATGGCCGGCCCCGAGCAGAACGCCGAAGCCAGGAACTGCGGCGCCAGGATCGACGAGTTCCAGTACGGGCGCGCGGCCAGCCCGTTGTAGAGGAACGCCGTCACCGTGTGAATGCTCACCGCCATCGGGATCGACAGCAGCACCAGCGGTACCACCAGCCGCTTCTCGTACTCCTTCCCGCAGAACTCGCGGAAGAGGATGTGCGTCACGACGACGAGATTGACGAGGAAGTACGTGTTCAGGACGACGACGTCCCAGGCCAGGATCGAGCTGGGGAGATTCAGGTGGCCGAACGGCGGGAAGAGGTGCCAGAGCCGGTCGGGCCGGCCGATGTCCACCAGGACGAACAGCTGGCACATGACGATCGCGCTCACCGCCAGCAGCTCGCCGATGATCACGATCTCGCGCAGCGGTTTCCAGTGATAGACGTAGGCCGGGATCACGAGCACGACGGCCGCCGCGGCGACTCCGACGAGGAACGTGAAGTTCCCGATGTAGAACCCCCAGCTGACCTGGTCGCGCATCGCCGTCAGGCCGAGGCCCACCGTCACCTGTGAGGCGTATGCCGTCGCGCCCGAGACTACCAGCGTGACGAGCGCGGATATCCACAGCCAGTACGCCGCGCTCCCGCGCAGCACCAGCCTCGCGCTGTCCTGGACGAACCGGAAGAAGACTGAGACGCCGCGCACAGTTCCCTCACGTCGCGAAGAAGTAGAAGAACTTCGGCAGGGTGTTGAGATCCTCCTTCAACACCAGCACCCGCTTGTGCTCGATGATGTAGCGGATCTCGCTGTCGGGATCGAGGAGGTTGCCGAACTTCCGCGCGCCCACGGGACACACCTCGACACACGCGGGATACCGTCCCGCGCGGACACGCTGGATGCAGAACGTACACTTCTCGACGACCCCGCGCGGCCGCGGCCGGTTGCCGAGGTAGTGGGTGTTTGCATTGATCTCGGCCTTCGGGATCGACGGCTCCCGCCAGTTGAAGTGCCGCGCGCCGTAGGGACACGCGGCGATGCAGCACCGGCACCCGATGCACCAGTCGTAGTCGATGACGACGATGCCGTCGCGCTCCGTCCAGGTCGCGCCCGTCGGACAGGTCTTCGTGCACGGCGCGTTCCGGCACTGCTGGCACGCGACCGGCACGTAGAACCGCCCCTCCTCCGGCACCTCGGCCGGATTGTAGTAGGCGTCCGATTCGGGGAACGAGATCCCCTTCTCCTTCTCCATCGAGAGCACGCGGATCCAGTGAACCTGCGGGTCGCGCGACTGGTTGTTCTCCTCCACGCACGCATAGACGCAGCGGCGGCACCCGATGCAACGCGAGAGATCCAGCGCGTAGGCGAATTCGGTGTCCGGCAGCGGGGGCGCGTCGGAAACCTTGATCTCGGTGCCGAGACCCTCCGCGTAGCGGCGCTCGAGGTCGGCGATCGCCTTCTTCAGACGATCGGGCGGCACCTCGCGCAGGCGGCGCGGACCGCAGGCGGTCAGGATCCAACCGGCTGCCGCAGCCGATGCGGTCGTGGCGAACCGGCGGCGCGTAATGCCCGGGTGGCGGTCCTTGGCATCCATCGACGGCTCCTCGCTAACGGCCGCCGCGGCGAGGCCGCTCGGGCGCGGGCATGGGCGTCACGGCCTTGAACCGTGGCTCATGGGGGTTGTGGCAATGCGCACACAGGAGGTACTGCTTCCGGCCGTTCCATGAGCCGGTCCGGCGTCCGTGTACGCCGGCGCGCCAGTCGCGCAGCTTCTCGCCGTGACACTGGCCGCACAGCCGATAGGACTCCTCAAACGACACCCGCTCGCCGCTGGCCAGGTGGAGCCAGTCGCGATCGTCGGCGTCGTGGCAGTCGAGGCACCACCGATGCTCTTCGTCGTGCCGCAGCGTGATCTCGGTGTGCATGTCCGAGAGCTGGCGCCGCTGGCGGTTCGCGGGCATGTCGGCGTGGCAGGCCGAGCAGGGGAAGATGCCCTCGCTGAACGGAGGTGGAGGCACCTCGGGGTGTTCGGCAGGCAACGGCGGAAGCTGCCTCGCCTGGCGCGAGCTGCCCGGGAGTCCCACCACGCTGGCGCCCGTCGCGCCTGCGAGCCGGGGTGGGAGGGCACGGAGCGGGGCGACGGGGCCCGCGCGAGTGCCCGAGCCGAAGTGCGGGGCAGAGCCCCACGCTAGCACGAGAACCAGCAGAATCAGCGCGCCCCAATAGGCGTGCCGACGGCTGTCGCTCCGGGCGTCCCCGACCGGTCGATCAGCCACGGTTCACCTCGTAGCGGTGCTGGACGACGCGTCGCATCTCGCGCAGCCACATGGCCTGCAGGATCTGCAGCCGCTGGCCGATGACACCGCCGACGTTGCGCGTCACCTGGTAGCCCACCTGAGGATTCGCGGCGAAGTGCGCGAACAGCGCCGCCCGGGCGAAGCCGATCACCTCCGACTCCAGTGGCGCCGTCGCCTTGAGGGTGAATCGGTGCGGCGGAATGAGGGCGGACCAACCGAGCATCTGTCCAGGCAGGCGCTCCTCTACCAGCACGTCCTGCTGATGACCGGCGACCTCCATGGGCAGCGTGAGGTTGATGCGCCCCCGCTCGACCAGGTAGAGAAAGTCGGCCGGCGAGCCCAGGTCGAAGAGCACCGCACCCGTCTTCAGGATGGTCGCGGTCCCGAGCGCCATCAGCGCCGCGGCGTCGTCGGCGTTCAGGCCTTCGAGGAATTCCGGTGGGGCAGTCATCTCGGCATCCCTCAGTGCAGGAGCGGCGACGACGTGCGGCTGTGGAGCGACTCGAGCGTCGGCGCCATGAGGAACGACTCGGCCGCCGCCTGCTCGAGACGGACGTGCCGTTCGAGCTGGAGCAGTAATAGCTCGATCGGCACGCCCGACCGCGTGGCGCCGACCGCCGGTGTGTCGGCGAAGAACTGGGGCGCCACCACGGGAAGACTTGGACTCGGGCGGGGCTGCGGCCGCGCCTTCGAACGATCTCCGTCCCGGACGTCGCGCGTGGCGGCTCCGAACGCCAGAGCGCTGACGGCCACACCCAGCAGACTCAAGCACAGCACCATCAGGAACATCTCCATGGGCATCCCCCTTCCACGCCGCATCCAGGCAGGATCGGTACCAGCCGCGCGTTCTCGTGAATCGCGCCAAACGGCGTCAAGCACGATGAGCCCCCCGCCAGGACCTGCCAAAACGTCAGGTCACGACTGCCACCCTGGCAGGTGTTGACGGGTCCTCGGAGCGTCTGCCACGATGCGCCAGATCCGGTGACGGGGCGTTCGGGCGCGGTGGGTTCCGGGTACGAAACCTGCGTGGCGATGCCCAATGGGCGATGCTCAATGGGCAATGGGCAATGGGCAATGGGCAATGGGCGATGGGCAAGTCGCGGTCGACCGAGGCAATGAATGGCGGTCGCCGGTCGCCGGGCCGACAACGCGACCGGCTTCGGCGAGGTCCCGCCGTAGCCTTGGCGAAGGCGGAAGCGTGTAAGGGGTCCGGCCGCCTTGGCGCCGAAGTCCCCGGTGAGAGAAGGCCCCCTGTGAGAACTGAGTGATGAATCAGCTCGAGGCGGATGGCCTATGACGTGGCGTCTGACCAGCATGACGGCCGGACTCGCGGTGGGCATCACCGCGGCCGTCGGCTTGGCCTGCGCGATTGGCGCATGGCTCTACTCGCGGCACCACTTCGACACGCTGCTCGCCTCGGCGCGTGATGCGGCCGTGGCGCAGGGCTCGCTGATTCGCGACGCGCTCGAGCACGAGATGATCGAGAACGATCGCACGCTGATTGCGCGAATGGTCGAGGGTTTCGGCCGGCAGCCGCGCGTGGCGACGGTCATGCTGCTGGACCGGCAGGGGGTCGCCCGGTTCTCGGGCGGGCCGGCCTCGTCCAGCGTCGACCTGTCCCTCGATTCGCCGACGTGCCAGGCTTGCCACCGGCTTCCTCCGGCAGAGCGCGGCCTCAGCCGGGTCATCGAGGTGCAGGGAGGCACCGTGCTTCGCACGGTCATGCCCTTCCGCAACCGCGAGGCCTGCCACCGCTGTCACGATCCGTCGCAGCCCATCAACGGGATCCTGCTCATGGACCTGGACGTCGGAGAGCTTCGCGCGTCGATGCATCGCGATCTGCGCTGGATGGTTGGAGGCAGCGCCGTCATCGCGCTGGCGCTCGTGAGCTTCGTCGCCATGATCATCCGCGTCGTGGTGCTGCGCCGCCTGCAGCGGTTCGAAACGACGGCCCGGCTGATCGCCGACGGCGACCTGGAGCGGCGCGTTCCTGTGGACGGGTCGGACACCATCTCGTGGCTCGCGCGCGAATTCAACACGATGGCCGACTCGATGACGGGCCTCGTCACCGAGGTTCGACATCAGCACGAGCGGCTGGAGACCGTCATCAACAGCATCGACGACGGCATCGTCGTGCTCGACAGGAGCCGCCGGATTCTTGCCGCCAACGCGGCGTTCCTCAAGCGGACCGGGCTGCAGCGCGATGAGGTCATGTCGTGCACCTGCCACGAGGTGACGGCCAGCCTGTGCACGATGGACGATTGCCCGACCCTGGCCTGCCTCAGGGGCGGCCAGCCACAGGTCCGGATAAGCGAGCGCCGCGCGGCCGACGGCAGCACCGTCTCCGAGGAGATCCATGCGTCGGCGATCGGCGGACCCGACGGGCAGCCGGAGCTGGTCGTCGAGGTCTGGCGCGACATCTCCGAGCGGCGGGTGGCCGAGGCCCGGCTGGCCGACGCGCATCGGCTGGCGTCACTCGGCGTGCTGGCCTCGGGATTCTCGCACGAGCTCAACACCCCGCTGGCGACCGTGCTCGCATGTCTCGAGGGCGTCCTGCGCGATGCGCGGGCCGCCGACAGCCAGGGCCCGGGACCCTCACGTGTGGCCGAGATCGCCACCGTGGCGCGCGACCAGATCCTGCGGTGCCGGAGCATCACCCAACATTTCCTCCGGCTCTCGCGCGGCCAGCCCTCGCCGGGCGAGGCCGTGGACGTCGATGCGGCGGTGAGCGCCGTCGCGCGCCTGGTTACGCCAACCGCGCGTGCCGCAGGCGTGACCATCGTGCTCGAGGGGATGCCGACCGGCCTTCGCGTGCTCGCCGACGATGCCGAATTGCAGCACGCGCTGATCAACCTGGTGCTCAATGCCGTTCAGGCCTCGAAGAGCGGCACGAGCGTCGCCGTCGCGGTCAGAGGGGAAGAGCAGGTCCGGATTCGCGTGTCCGACCAGGGTGGCGGCATCGCACCTGAACATCAGGCCCAGATCTTCGAGCCGTTCTTCAGCCTGCGAAAAGGTGGAACGGGCCTCGGCCTGTTCCTGGCGATCACCTTCATCCGCCGCTGGGGCGGCGACATCCGCGTCGAGAGCGCGCCGGGGCGCGGCGCGACCTTCGAGATCGTCCTGCCGGCGCTGTCCGACGGCCCGGCCGATTCCGTCATCGGGATCCCACGTGAAATCGACGGTCACACTGCTGCTCGTTGACGACGACCCGGCGTTCCGCACCATCATGGCAGGCGAGCTCCGCAGGCAGGGGTTCGACGTGATCGCCGTGGGCACCGGCGCGGACGCCAGGCGGGAGGCCGCGGCCCGCCAGCCGCAGATCGTGCTGCTCGATCTTCGCCTGCCCGACATGAGCGGGCTCGACGTGCTGCGCTTCCTGGGCGAAGCGACGCCGGGGACCGAGGTGATCGTGCTCACGGGCCACGGGTCGATCGACACGGCCATCGATTCCATCCGGATGGGCGCCTTCGATTACGTCTCGAAGCCGTGCCCTCTCGACGAGCTCGAGCTGCGCATCCGGCGGGCCCTCGAGCGCCAGTCCCTGCAGACGCGGACGACGCTGCTCGAGCGGGGTCTGACGCCGGCGGACCCCGGCCCGTCGTTCGTGGGCGAGAGCCCCGGGTTCCGGGCGCTGCTGCAGCTGGTGGAGCGTGTCGCGCCGACCGATTCGACCGTGCTCATCACGGGTGAAACGGGGTCGGGCAAGGACGTCGTTGCCAAGCTGATTCACGCGCGCTCGCTCAGGCGCCAGCGGCCCTTCGTCGTGGTCGAGTGCGCGGCGCTCCAGGAGAGCCTGCTCCAGAGCGAGCTGTTCGGGCACGAGCGCGGGGCGTTCACGGGCGCCGATCGGGCCAAGCCGGGCCTCTTCGAGGTGGCGCACGGCGGAACCATCTTCCTCGACGAGATCGCCGAAGTAAGCCCGGCCACGCAGGTGAAGCTCCTCCGCGTCATCGAGACCTCGACGTTCAGGCACGTCGGGGGCACGAACGAAATCCACGTGGACGTGCGTATCCTGGCTGCCACCAACCGGGACCTGCCCGCGATGGTTCGTCAGGGCCTCTTCCGGGAGGACCTTTACTTCCGCCTCAACACGATTGCGCTGGCGATTCCGCCGCTGCGGGAACGACGGGCCGACGTGGAGCTGCTGGTGGCGCACTTCGTCGGCGCGCTCAACGCCCGGTTCGGTGTCTGCAGGCGCGTCGGCCCGGCGGCCATGGACCTCCTGCGCCGGTACGATTGGCCGGGCAACGTGCGCGAGCTCCACCACGTCATCGAAGCCGCGGTGGTGGTCTGCGACGGTCCCGAGATCCTGCCGGAGCATCTGCCGGCGACCCTTCGCGCCGCGCTGCCGTTTCGCGCGGGCACGCCCGCCAGCCTCGACACCATGCCGACGCTGGCAGACGTCGAGCGGGCGCACATCGAGCTGGCGCTCAGGATGGCGGGAGGCCATCGCGGCAACGCGGCACGCGCCCTGGGTATCAGCGAGCGAAACCTCTATCGGAAGCTCGGAGAATACCGCCTCCTGCCCTGACGCGGCTGCCCGGCGCGATGCGCGAGACGGCAGAGCCCGTGGACCGTTGCGACCGGCCGCTTCCGACCGGCGGCTTCTGACCACGTTCAAGCCGATGAAGCCCCCGATGCCTGAGGAGCGCGATCGTCAGGGCATCGGTCGCAGGCTACTTCGGTTCGACCTGCACGCTGACTCGCGCCCCGTCTTTGATCGTGTTGAACACCGGCGAGAACTCCGTGAGTTCCTTCAGCCGGGTGTGGTACTTCGGGTCCGCCTCGACTCTGAAGGTCACTCGAAGATCTGTGAAGCCGCGAGGCACGTCCGGCGAGAGCCCGAGGTAACCGTTCAGGTTGATGTCTCCTTCAATCTCCGACTCAACCGTGCGAATCGCGATCCCGCGAACGGCGGCATGCGCCACCATGCTCGTCGTCAGGCACGACGCGAGCGCATGCAGCAGGTGCTCGACAGGGTTCGCTGCCACATCCCTGCCGCTCAGCATGGCCGGCTCGTCGGCGTCCAACTCGAACGTCTGCTCGTGAGCGATCTCCTGCTTCGCGGCATGGAAGCCCGTGACCGTCGTCCGGTTGTGGTTCGCCGTCAACCACCTGTTGGTGGCCCGGAACTGGCTGACGCCAAGCTCGGGATCGGCCCGCATGGCCTTGACGGTCGTCGACAGGACGTCCAGGTTGATGCCGTTCAAGAGACGCACCGGCGATTCCGTACGCTCTCGAGCCTTGACTGCCTCAGTCATGGCCTCACCCTCCTAGGCAGATGGCCGGTCATCCGGCTGCCGGCGGAAGGGCACGTCCCGTTCCCGCGCAGGCGTGCGGAGGGCACTCGTCGTAAGAGGTTGTGGATGAGGCACTTGTATGTCTCCAATCCACGCCTGTCTTGTCTCTGAATCTCGCGACTTTGTCGAGAACTCGCAAACCCGGTCGCGAAATCTCCTCAGTACCCTTTAATATGAAGATGCCGCCGCACGGCTGCTTCAAGCCCGACGAGATCCAGCAGCTGCTGCTCGACATGGCCCGCGAGCGGTCCGTGAGCGCCGTGCTGTTCCTGGTTGTCAACCGGCTGGCGCAATCCGGGAAGGTGGCGCTCGCGCGCGTCTGGCTGCGTGGCGAGCCGGACTCGTGTCGAACCTGCAGCCAGAGCCCCGAGTGCTCTGACCGAAGGGCGTGCCTTCATCTGGTGGCGAGCGCCGGCCAGTCCCTCGAGGCTGCAGACCCTCCGTGGGACACCACTGAAGGCCGGTTCCGCAGAATCCCGTACACGGGTCGGGGCAAGGTGTCTGTCATAGGGTCGACGGGCAGCCCCGTCGAGATATGGAATCTCGCATCGGATTCGCGGTGGATCACCGACCGGCAGTGGGCCGAACGAGAGCAGATTCGCGGCTTCGGAGGGCAGCCGCTGCAGTACCGGGGCGAGGGGCTTGGCGTCCTTGCTGTTTTCGCCCGCGAGGGCATTTCATCGGAAGACGGCGACTGGCTGCGGATGATCGCGGATCACCTCGCAAACGCGGTGGCAAACGCCCGGGCGTTCGAAGAGATCGAGCGGCTCCGCCAGCAGCTCGAGCTCGAGAACGAGACGCTGCGGGAGGAGATCCGCGTCGCCCGTCCATTGGCGAATCTCGTCGGGCAGAGCGGAGCGCTGCAGGACATCGCCGAGCAGGTAAGGCTCGTGGCATCCACCGACGCCAACGTCCTGATTCACGGCGAGTCAGGGACCGGAAAGGAACTGATCGCGCAGGCGATCCACGCGGCCAGCCGGCGGCAGTCCAGGAGGATGGTGTCGGTCAACCTTGCGGCGGTGCCCCGGGAGCTCTTCGAGAGCGAGTTCTTCGGGCACGTCAAGGGCGGGTTTACCGGTGCCATCAGCGATCGCGTCGGCAGGTTTCGCCTCGCGGACGGTGGCACGCTGTTCATGGACGAAGTTGCGGAATTGCCGCTGGAGCTCCAGGGCAAATTGCTTCGAGTGCTTCAGGAGAGCTCGTTCGAACGAGTCGGCGACCACCGCACCGAGCGCGTCGACGTGCGGATCGTGGCTGCCACCAACCGGGACCTGATCGAGGAGGTTGCGGCGGGACGCTTTCGGGAAGATCTGTACTATCGACTCAACGTGTTTCCCATCTACGTTCCGCCGCTCCGGGAACGCGTCGACGACATCATTCAACTGGCACATCACTTCATCGCGGAGATCTCGGGCCGCCTTGGAATCAGACCTCCGCGACTGCGCGAACGCGATGTCGCCGCGCTCGAGCAGCATGACTGGCCCGGAAACATCCGGGAGCTCAGGAACGTGGTCGAGCGCGCGGTGATCATCAGCCAGGGCGGCTCTTTCGACTTTGCCGACCTCATCGGCAGGCGTTCGACTCGTCGGTCCACGCGGGCCGTCCGAGCCGAGGGTGACGCGGCTGTTCTGAGCTACAGCGAGCTTAGAGCGCTGGAACGTACCAATCTATTGAAGGCGTTGGAGGCTACCCATTGGAGAGTCGCGGGCCCCAACGGCGCAGCCGCGAAGCTTGGCCTTAAACCATCGACCCTGACTTCGAAGATGAAGGCGATGAAGGTCAGCCGGAGCGCAAGCTCACCAACGACCCCGCGGCCGCGAACCTGAAGACCGTATTGACGCGCCTACGTGCGGCGGTATCAAGGCGAAGTTCCCGAACCAGCTTCGATGGCTCTCCTGGGACTGGGGCTTCTCGCGACGTCCACGCGCGTGCGTCGAGGACGCCGCGTCGCCCGATCCTGAACACTGGCCCAGCGTCTGCTCACCGTCGCCCGGCCGGCTTCATCGAGTTCCAGACGAGTCTGCCGTCCTGGCGCCGATCACCCGAAACTCTGGCCACTGCTAGGCACGAGAAGGACCTGGCGCGACAGAATCCCGGGCCGAGGCGCGCGCCCGGTGTGAGTGAAGTCGGCTGGATTTCAGGCGCGTGAGCTCGAGAACTGAGAGCGTGTGAAGAAATCGCGGGCGGCGACTGGCTCCCGTGCTACGCGTCCAATCGCGCCGGACGGCGCAGGTGGAAGCCTGAGGCGTCCTGGTAGGCTTTCGCCAGCGCGATGAGCGCGGTTTCACCGAACGGCCGCGCGTAGAACGTGACGTTGGTCGGCTGGCCGTTCTCGCCGAAACCGTTCGGCACGTTGATCGCCGGGTAGCCGGCGAGGTTCGCCATGGCGAAATGGCGCTGGGTCGGGCTCTGCGGTCCGCCTCCTCCGCGGCCGCGCCCGCCGCCGGCTCCGCGCGCGCCGCCGCCGCGCCGGCCGGCTTCCGCCGGAGCCGCCGGATCGGTCGTCTCGGGGCCGCCCCCCCGGCCGCCGCCTCGCCCGGGGCTTCCTCCCGTGTTGTTGGACGCGACGATGTAGAGGTCGAGGCCGGCGGTGGCCTCGGCGAGCTTCATCATCATCATCATGCGCACGCGTTGCGACTGCAGGTACTCGACGGCGGGCACCAGCCAGGCGCTCCGCCGCCGGCCGCCCCGCGCGCCGGTCATCCTGCCGCCGCGCATCATCTGATCGAAGAAGACCGCCGACTCGACGCCGAGGCCGCCCACGTTCGTGTTGAGCGCCGGCACGGCGACGGGCACGAGCGTCGTGATTCCCAGCGCGCGCAGCGTCTCGAGCGTCTTGCCGGCGTTCTGCTTCGCATCCGCGTTCGTGAGCTCGTCGAACGACTCCTTGATCCAGCCGACGCGCAGTTTCTTCAGGTCGAGCTGCGCGTCCCAGTTGAACGGCACATCCGACACGCTCATGTCGCGCCCGTCGCGACGCGCGATGGCCTGCATCACGATCGCGCAATCCTCGGCATGACGGCAGA
>DATIEW010000258.1:0-5810 GCA_035455585.1 Vicinamibacterales bacterium
CCTTCTTCCTTCTTCCTTGCTACCACCCCGACACCACCCGGGCTCTGAGCTCTACGCCGTCGAGCAGCCGGGCACGGTGCGATGAGCCGCTCCAAGCCGCACGCACGGCGCCGGCCGGCGGCTCGAGCACAATCGTGGCGCCCCCGGGGCTGCGCGCGATCCGGTTCGTGCCCATCAGCAGCGCGATCGTGGAGCTGCCTTCGATCGCACGCGCGAGGCGCAGCCAGGTCGTGAACGGAAATGCCCTGAGGGCCGCAGGCGGCGCATCCGACAGATCGAAGCCGACGAGGCCGAAGCCACCGGCCTGCAGCACGAGCATCGCCGCTTTCAGCGCACGTGCCGCATCGCCGGTGCCGCGGACCCAGAGCAGCCGCGACAGATCGAGGCCTGTCGTCGAGGCCGATGCCGGATCGAAGCGATCGGATGTGTCGATGAGCGCGACGAGTTCGCCACGGGCCGCCGCCGCCGCCAGCGCATGACAGAGCACGACCGTCCGCCCGGAGGATCGCGGCCCGACAATCTCCGATACGTGTCCGCGGCGAAGCCCCCCGCCGAGCCCGGCGTCGACGGCCGCAACGCCGGTCGCTGCCAGATCCGGCGCATGCGACTCCCGCCACGGCGCGGCCGTGCTGAGCGTAACGTCCAGCCGGCGGGCGCGGAGGAGCGATTCGAGCTGAGCGCGAGCCATCACGGTCGTGTTTTCGCTTTTTGTTCGCCAACAGTATAGTGCCATCGGGGAGCGAAAGGAAAGGGAAAGAGGATAAGGGATGGGGGATAACGGGATACGGGAGGATGCGGGGCGAAGGGTAAGATAAAGAACTCTCGTGTCCAGCCCGCTCGAAACCCAGGCGCCCATACCTGCCGACGCCGACCGTCCCAGTTCGACTCCGCTTCGTTCAGCCGTCCTGCAGCGGGCGCTGGCCGCGTTCACCTACCGCGATTTCCGGGTGCTCTGGTTCGGGGCCTTCACCTCGACTGTCGGCACGTGGATGCAGAAGGTGGCACAGAGCTGGCTGGTGTTCGAGATGACGAGGTCGTCGTTCTACCTCGGGCTCGACGACTTCCTCGGGCAGCTTCCGATCCTGCTCCTCACGCTGATCGGCGGAGTCATCGCCGACCGTCACGATCGGCGGCATCTGCTGCTCGGCTCGCAGTTCGTTCAGATGCTGACGGCCTTCACGCTTGCGGCGCTCGTCTACGCGGATCGGGTGAGCATCTGGCACATCCTCGCGCTGTCGTTCAGCGCCGGCGTGGCGCAGGCCTTCGGAGGCCCCGCCTATCAGGCGCTGATTCCCTCGCTGGTGGCCAGGAAGGATCTCCCGAACGCCATCGCGCTCAACTCCATCCAGTTCAACCTCGCGCGCGTGTTCGGCCCGCTGTTCGCCGGAGTCACGATAGCCGCTCTGGGCGCCGCGGGGTGCTTCGGCTTGAACGGCCTGTCGTTTCTGGTCGTGATCATCGCCCTGATGTCGCTCTCGGTGACGCACATCCCACCGACCGGGCGCCAACCCATGATCCAGGAGCTGAAAGGGGGCCTTTCCTACGCCCGCAGCGAGACGGCCATCGTCGCGCTGACGGTGCTCGCCTTCATGACGACGTTTCTCGGGCTGCCGCTGGTGACGTTCCTGCCGGTCTTCGCGCGGCAGATCTTCCACGGCGACATCGCCGCATACAGCGAGATGATGGCCTGTTCGGGCATCGGAGCCGTCGTCGGCGCGCTCATCGTGGCCTGGCTGGGACGGTTCCGGCACATGGGACTCGCGCTGCTCGCCGTGCAGGCGGCGTTCGGCGGTCTGATCGTGGCGTTTGCCGTCTCTCGCGTCTTCTGGCTGAGCAACCTGCTGCTGTTCTTCAGCGGCGCGGCGCTCATCGTCGTCTTCTCGATGACGGCCTCGCTCGTCCAGCTGATCGTGCCCGACCATCTCCGCGGGCGCGTCATGAGCATCTACATGGTGGCCTTCCGCGGCGGGATGCCGCTCGGCAGCCTCCTGAGCGGGTATGCAGCCAGCCTGACGTCGACGCCGCTCGTTCTGGGGGTCAACGGCGCGCTCGTGTCGGTCGTGGCGATCTACTTTGTGGTTCGCAGCCGCGGCGTCAGGGAACTCTAGTGTCCCGTTACCGTAACGGGACACTAGTTGCTGCGCGTGTCAACTCCCAACACCCAAATCCCAAAGGTCAAATGACCGGCCGCCCGGAGTGCCTTGGGTATTGGGAGTTAACAATTGGCGCCTTCTCGCTCGTGATCCGGCCGCGGGAGCCGACGTACGCAGAATGGGCGGGGCACGACGGCCCCGCCCATGTACCGCACGAATCTGCATCAGCTTCTGTCCGACCGGTCAGTCCTTCCGGCGCGTGATCTGGTCCCAGATGGCCGCGCTTCCACCGCCGATGGCCGCGCCGATGAGCGCGCCCTTCTTGCCTCCCACGGCTGCGCCGACGCCGGCGCCCACGCCAGCGGACGAACCGATGATGATCGCGCTCTTCTTGACCGATCGTGTCGCGGGCTCGCGGCGTTCCTCGTAGATCACCTGCCGCGTCTGGACCGGCCGCGGCGCCGGTGCCGAGGCTATCGGAACCACACGGGCATCCTCCAGATGCTCGGACCCGTAGTCAGCCGTGCGGATCGGACGATACGGATCCGGGACCGGCGCGACGGACGGCGCGCTGACCCGCGCACCGGCCGGCGCGTCGGAGGACACGCACTCGATCTGCGATACGCTCGTGCCGTTGACGACGACCGGCCGTACGAGCGTGCGTTGATGCGGCTCGCAGCTGACGATTACGGGCACTGCGGCCTCGCCGGCCGCGAGCGACTGGGCAGAAAGTCCGCTCGACTCGCGGCTTGCGCATCCGGCACCCACGAGCAGGGCCATGGCAGCGAATGCTCCACCGGCGACAAGTCCCTTCCGCGATTTCGATGCTGAGGCGTTCATGTGGCTCCCTCCAGGAGTTCCCCGTCGCCACCCTGCGGTCCAAGCGGAATGCCAGCACCGGGTGCTCGATTTCCCCTGCAAAAACCGGCAGAGGTCGACACTTCGTGTCCTCTGGGGAGTTCAGCCAGACCGTGGAGCAGGACAACGGCTCAGATTACGCGGCGTCGATCCTGTGCTTCGTTACAATTCTGGCAGCCGCTGACGAGACGATGATCATACGCCGGGACCAGGACACGCTTCTCTTCATCACGCAGCCTGATCACGCACGGCTCGCCGCGGAGGCGATCGCCGCCTGGTGCGCCGACGGCTTCCAGGCCAATCCGAGGCGTGAGCTGATCCTGCTCGCGGTGCGCGAGCACGACAACGGGTGGCTCGAAGAGGACGCCGCCACGCATGTCGGCCCGGACGGGACGCCGCTCGATTTCGTGAACGTACCGGCCCACGTCAGGCATCGGATCTGGCCCAGGGCTGTGGACAGGGTTGCTGTCGAGCACCCGTACGCCGCCGCGCTCGTTGCCCAGCACGCGCTGACGATCTACGTGCAGATGCAGGCCGACCGCGCCTGGGACCCGTTCTTCACGACGATGGCGGCCCGACGCGCGTCGATGCTGGATCGATGCGGCAATGACGCCGCGCGGACCATCGACGCCGACTACGCGTTCCTCAACGCGGCCGACCGCATGTCGCTCGCCTTCTGTACGGGCTGGGGTCAGGCGCTGGAGTCGGGCGGGCGGCAGATTATACTTGCGGGACGCACGGTCCGGGTGTCGCCGGATCCGTTTTGTGGCGCGCGCGTGCCCTTGCAGGTCACCGCGCGCCGCGCGCCGGATCGACGGTTTGCTTCGAACGCCGAGTTGAGGGCCGCGCTCGACGCCGCGCCGATCGAGCTACTGGCTGGAGACGCCGCCGGCTGACGCCACCTATAGCAATCGTCCATGGCTTCCATCCTGGTGGTCGAAGACGACGCCGACATCGCCGAGCTGATCGGCCACTACCTGGAGAAGGCAGGACACCGGGTCACGCGCTCGGCGACGGGCTCTGAGGTGATGGCGCGGCTGCGCCAGGACCCGGCGGATCTCGTGATCCTCGATCTCCTGTTGCCTGGCGTCGACGGCCTGATGGTCTGTCAGGCGATGCGCGCGGATCCCGCGACCGACGACATCCCGGTCATCATCCTGACGGCGCGCGGCGAGGAAGCCGAGCGCGTCTCGGGCCTCGAGCTCGGCGCCGACGACTACGTGACCAAGCCGTTCAGCCCGAAGGAGCTGACCGCGCGGGTCGCCGCCCTGCTCCGGCGGTCGAAGCGTCGCGCCGGGACGTCCGGCGTCGTCCGGTATGGTCCGATTACGCTCGACGCCGACCGGCACCACGTCGCGCTGGGCGACCGCGAAATCAGGCTGACCGCCAAAGAATTCCTGCTGCTCCGGTACTTCGTGCAGCATCGAGGCCGCGTGCTCTCCCGCGATCGGCTGCTTGCCGATGTCTGGGGCTACCAGTACACCGGAGGCACCAGAACGGTGGACGTGCACATCCGGCGGCTCCGGGAGAAGCTGCCGGTGCTCGCGCGCGCCATCGAGACGGTGAAGCAGTTCGGCTACAGGCTTGCCGAGCGCCCGTGACGTTTCGAACGCGTCTCTTCGCTGCCTCGCTTGGAACAGCCGCGTTGACGCTGGTCGTGGCCACCGCGCTCATCTCCTGGTCGCTCCGGCGGACGCTGTACGAGCGGGTCGAACGCTCCCTCAGCGAGCAGGCGCGGCTGGCCGCCGAGACGCTGGCGCACAGCCGACCGGCGGACGCGGCGGCGCTCGACGGGGAGGCGGACGCGCTGGGACGGCTCGTCGCGGCTCGGGTGACCTTCATCGCTCCGGACGGGTCGGTCGTGGGTGATTCCGAACTCGACGGCGACGAGCTGCGGCGGGTGGAGAACCAGGCCGGCCGTCACGAGATCGGGCAGGCGCTCCGCGACGGCATCGGTGTGTCGCGGCGGTTCAACGCCGCCGTGGGCGCAGACATTCTGTATGTCGCGGTGCCGGTCGAGAATCCGGCGATGCCATCGCTGTCGGTCGCACGGCTCGCGCTGCCGCTCACCGACGTGCGGGAACAGCTGACGTCGGTGCAGCGCATCGCCCTCGCGACGTTCGGCATGGCGCTCCTCGCTGCGCTGCCGGTGTTCTGGCTCGTGTCGATGCTCCTCAGCCGGCGCGTGCGCATGATTGCGACCGCCGCCGAATGCTATGCCTCGGGCGATCTGTCACGGCCGGTGCGCGACTACGGCACCGACGAGATCGGCACCGTCGCCCGCGTGCTGGACGACTCCATGCGGGAGATCGGCCGCCGGGCGGCGGCCCTCGAATCGGATCGCGCGCGCATGCTGGCGATTCTCGGCGGCATGATCGAAGGAGTCCTCCTCGTCAACGACCAGGGCCGGCTGCAGCTCGTCAACGACGCCGCGCGGCGCATGCTCGGGCTCGAGGATGAACCGGGCAACCGCCATTATCTCGAGATCGTCCGCCACCCGGACATCGCCGCGCAGATCGGAGCGGCGCTGCGCGGCACGACGACCGGAGGGCTCGAGCTGACGCTCCCCCGCGATCGCGACCTCGTGGTCATCGCGCGCAGCGCGCCGGTCGCCTCGCCGTCGGCCGCTGGAGCGGTCCTCGTCATGCACGACATCACCGAACTGCGGCGGGCCGACCGCATCCGCCGCGATTTCGTCGCCAACGTGTCGCACGAGCTCAGAACGCCGCTGACCGCCGTCCGCGGCTACGTGGAGGCGCTCATCGACGGGAGCAGCGACCCGGCCGAAACGAAGCGCTTTCTCGAGATCATCGGCCGCCACACGCTGCGGATGGAGCGGCTCGTCCGGGACCTGCTGCG
>DATIEW010000259.1:0-10797 GCA_035455585.1 Vicinamibacterales bacterium
GTACTTGACCACCGCGTAGACAAATGCGATCGGCAGCAGGAAGAGGCAGAGCACGGCAGGCGCCCACGCCCAGAACGGGAAGGTCGAAAAGACATCGCGGCCTCCCGCGATGGTCTGCAGCACGAGGAACGGCGTCACGCTGACCGCCGTTCCCCACACGATGACGCCGATCCGGCGCCGCACGTCCGCGTCCCCGGTCGACGCGTAGCTCCACGCCAAAGATGTGGCGCCCAGAACGATCCCGGCCACGGCATAGGCCATGAGCAGCGTCCCGACAGGGGTCAGGGCCTGCAACGACACTGTACGTTCGATCGGCGCCCACGAGCCTTCCGGCACGGCCCTCGCCAGCAGGAGGGCCGCGAGCGCCGAACCGAGCGCCAGGAACGGTCTCTTCAACCACGGCCAGCGCCTGTCGATCGGCGAGCGCACCGGGAACACCGCGAACAGATAGAAGAAGAACGCCGGCACCAGGGTGTAGAACACGATCTTGAACGTCATCCCGAAGGTTCGCAGCGCCGGATGCGCGACTTCCGGATCGAGCGGCGCCGCCGCGATGAAGCCGACGAACAGGAGAGACACGAGCCACGCGTTGCGATCCTGCGGCCGCTGCAGCAGCAGCACGACGACGACCGCGAAGAAGCCGAGCGGATAGAGACGGAGGACGTTCTCGGTGATCATCTGGGGATCGAACGTGCGGACCGCTGGAGGGGGTTGGGCCAGCACCGCGGTCGCCTCGATCGGCTCGTCCTGATCGTGCCGTCGAAGGGTCAGCCGCACCGCCGTGCCCGGCTGCCCGAACCGGATGGACTGCTCGAATGGACGCTCGCTCGCGGCCGGCTCGCCTTCAATCGCAAGGAGGTGATCCCCCGGACGAAGGCCCGCCGCCGCCGCGGGACTTCGCGCGTCGACGACGGTGATCAGGGCCGACGACGTGCCGGGGGGAAACTCGTACTCGATGCCGAGCCTGGCGGTCGCCGGCGCCGGCCTGCCGGCGTAATACATCCAGGTGCCGACGTAGACCGCCGTCAACGCGATCAGCAGCCCGGCGACCGCCAGCGCCCCCGCGCGGCCCCACGAGGTCAGGACCATCTGTACCGCAGCTTACATCGGCGAGCAGCGCGTGTGCGGATTTCGGCGAACCGATGCCACCTCCACATGAATTGGTCATCGTAACGGCGGGCCGAAGGAATCGCCTGGCAGGCCCCTCTAACCGGTACAGGCCAGGCTGCCACGTCTGCCAGACGGAGAGATCCGGACTTGATTCAGCCAACCATCGCCCGTGTCGTCGCATACGCAGGCGCCGCTGCCGCAGCGGCAGTGCTGGGGGCCTTGCCGGCGCGCGCCCAGGAACCGTTCGATCGCTCACGGGATCGGGGGCCGGGCGTGCCCAGTTCGATGTTCGGCACCTATATCGGCGCCCGCCAGATACTCGTCTATCCCTACTTCGAGTACTACCGCGACAGCGACTACGAGTACGAACCGTTCGAGCTGGGATTCGGCGACGTGACGGAGCATCGCGGGCGGTACCGGGCGAAAGAAGGGCTCATCTTCGTCGGGTACGGCATCTCGGAGAATCTGGCCATCGAGTTCGAGCTGGCCACCATCTCCGCGTCGCTCGAGAAGTCGCCCCTGGATACGTCGCTGCTGCCGGCGCGGGTGGAGGAATCGGGGCTGGGCGACGTCGAAACGCAGCTCCGCTGGCGCTGGCGTCAGGAGACCGACACCCGCCCCGGGCTCTTCAGCTACTTCGAAACCGTGTTCCCGTTCCAGGACAAGACGTCGCTGATCGGCACATCGGAATGGGAGTTCAAGTTCGGCTTCGGACTCGTGCGGGGGCTGCGATGGGGAACCATCACCGCCCGCGCGGCCGTTGGCAACAGCGGGGGATCGTTCGAGCCCGGCGAGTACGCGTTCGAGTACCTGAAACGAGTCTCCAGCCGGGTCCGCGTGTTCGGAGCCGTCGAGGGCAGCGAAGACGAGGTGGAACTGATTACGGAGGCGCACGTATTCCTCGCTCCGAACGTCTTCCTCAAGCTGAACAACGCGTTCGGGCTGACATCCAAGGCGCCGGACTGGGCGCCGGAAATCGGACTCATGATCGTGTTCCGCTGAAAGACACGCGCAGGCCGTCTCCTGGACGGTCTGTGCCGACATGCGCACCCATCGCGCGTGCGGGAAGAGACACGTTTCAGCGGTCCGCCCGATCCGCGCGCCTTGCCCATGGCCCCTCGCCCATTGCCTTAGTTGACGCCGCGTCTGCCACGAGTGGAAACTGAGCAGGGGTGTGCGCCAACCTCGGATCGGACCTCCTGGCAAGCCCAATCTGGCACGAGTCGCGGTGGCGAGGCCCTCCTTTTACGGCGGAGGTTGACGTGGAACACGTGGAGACTCTGTTGAAGACAACCCTGGGGGAAATCGAGCGGCTGCTCAACACGCGAACGGTCGTCGGCGAACCGATCAGCATGGAGGGAAATACGGTCATCCCCCTCATCAGCATCGGGTTCTGCTTCGGAGCGGGGGGCGGATCCGGGAAGGAGGCCAAGACCATCAGCGGTGAGGCCTTCGGCGGCGGCTCCGGCGGGGGCGGGGGAATCAAGCCCGTGGCAATCATCGTCGTCAACAAGCAGGGCGTGCGCGTGGAGCCGGTGCGGAAGGCTGCCGCCACGATTGTCGAGAAGGTGGGCGAGGCCATCGGCAGGATCGTGGAAAAGCGCGGCGAGAAGGGAGAAAAGGAATAGCTGCTCGAAGCGGCTGACATGGCTGGGCCGGTTGCTGTCCTGGCCGCGGTCCTCCTGGCTCTCGCGCTGTTTCTCGCGCTGCTGGCGATCCCGGTCAGGTTCGTCTTCCGCGTGGAACGGTCGGGCACCACTCGAACGAGCTGGCGCATGCGCTGGCTGTTCGGTCTGGTGGACGTTCAGTCGGGCAGGCGCAGGGCACCGCGCAAGAGGAAACCGCCGCGTGCGGAAACGCCTGAAGTCGAGCGCCGGAGGACGCGCGGCCCCACGGCCGCGCTCGCGACGCTGCGCACGCGGGGATTCCTCCGCTGCATCGCGCGGCTCCTGGCGGGTCTGCGCAGGCGTATCCGGTTCGAAGACTTCCACCTGCGCGCCGAATTCGGACTCGATGACCCGGCGGATACGGGCCGGCTCTACGGCGCGATCGCGCCCCTCCTGCTCGCGGCGGCTGGAATGGGATGGCACGTGGACTGCCGGCCGACGTTTCTTCGCTCCGGTCTGGAAGGCTCCTGCGCGGCGACGTTCCGGGTCAGACCGCTTTCGATTATCGGCCAGTTCGTGAGGTTCTTCTGCTCGCCGCCGGTGCTGCGCGCCATTCGGGTCTGGAGGTCGAAGAGATGAACGCGCTTCGTGTCGGTACGCCGGTGCTGGTCGAGGATGTCGAGCTCATCCCGATCGAAATGACCCGTGTCACGAGCGCTCCAGTCCTTGGTGGTTTCATCACGCTCGCGTCGAAGGAACCGGCAGCGATCGTCATCCGCTCCCGTTGGGGCGATCGCGCGCTGGATCTCGAAGGCCGCGATACGTCACTCGATCGGCTGCTGCGCGAGGTTCCGGGGCTGCGGGAGTGGATGCAGCGCCCCTGGGCAGATAGTGGACCGGCATGATCCGAAGGAGATAACGAATGACACGCTTTGCGGGCATCCTCCTGGTCTCGACAGCCCTCGTCGTCACGTCTGCCGCCGGCGGCGTGGACAACCAGTCGGCGAATCGACACTTCCTGGGCCTCTGGGAAGGCGTGGACGTGAACGATGGAAGCCGGCGGACGGTGTCGATCACCGACCGCAACGGCGACGGGATTCTGGAGGTCGCATCACACGACAGTTACTGGACGCTGTGCGACGGCGACCGCGGCATCGAGCTCGCGACCGGCTCCGTCCGGCGGGACGGGGTGCTGGAGACCGACGGGCTGGTGACCTGCTTCGAGAATGCCCAGGAGGTTCCTGTGCGGCAGACATACGAGTTCTCGAGGCAGGCGGACACCCTCTTTGCGACTCCGCACGGCACGCCCCTGACCCCGATTCACCTGCACCGCGTCAGCCCTTGAGCGGGGGGCTGGGAAGGCGGGGGCTGACCCCCGTCCGACCCGTCAGGCCCCTCAAGACCTCGCGCTTCTGATCCTCAGCTGCGCCACCTGTATGGCGTTGCGCACGTCGGGGTTCGTCTCGGTCTGGGCCGCGGCCAGCGCTGCCGCGGCGTCGGGACCGCCGATGAAGCCCAGCGCGATCGCGACGTAGCGGCGCACGACGGGATCCGGATCTCGCAGCCGCTTTCCAAGCTCGGCCGCCCGTTCGGGCCGGAGCTCGGCGAGGTACTCCAGGGCCTGCGCCGCAACACGCTCGTCGAGCACTGCATCGACGATCGGATCGATCGGACGGCCGGTGGATCCCAGCGCGAACGCCATCGCCAGCCGGACGCGGGCGTCGCTCTCCGATGCGAGGGCCGCTTCAATCCTGTCGAGCGTCACCTTTGCCGTCCCCGTCCGCGCCAGGCCCTCGTAGGCTGACTGCCGGTGCGCCGGATAGTGCGACTCGGTCTGGGCGTGGAACAGCGGCACGCTGGAAGCGTCGGCGATGCGCGCAAGCGCATCGAGGGCTGAGCGACCCGCCACGCCACGGACGTAGAACTCGAACTGGTCGGTCAACGCCCGGACGGCGCCCTTCTCGCGAATGTCACCGAGCGCGCGCATCGCGGCCAGCCGGACGTCCAAGGCCTCGTCGTTCACGCGGCCCACGAGCGGCACGCCGGCCGCTCCGACCCTCAGCCTTCCAAGCGCCCGGGCGGCGGCCACGCGCACGTCCGGATCGCGGTCGCTCAGGGAGGCCTCCAGCTCGAACGCGGCCCGCGGCGACAGCGGCGGCGGCGCCACGAGCGCCAGGGCATAGGCCGCGTCACGACGGACCGACGGGTACTCGTCGGCCAGCACCGTCACCAGCGCGCGGGCCAGCTCGGGCGGCGCGGGCCACGGCGTCACGTAGTAGGGCCCGATCAGAAAAGCATCTTCCACGCTGCCGACGCGCCTCCTCGCCGGCGGCTCGACGTACAGCCTGGCGACGACCTCGAGGGCCTCCTCGCGTATCCCGACCTCCTCGTCGTTCACCAGCCGGCCGAGAAGAGCGAGGGGCTCGGGCCCTCCATGTTCGCGCATGACGCGGAGCGCCCGCCGCCGCACGCTCGCGTCGGGGCTGTCCACGTCCTGCGCGACCTCCCGCAGCGACGGCGGAACGGCGGGCTGACCGGAGGCGGGGGCCTGCTCGGCCGCCGGCGACAGATGGACGACCGCGGAGAGCGCAATGATTGCCGGCAGTGCGCTGCGGCGCTGGCCCGGCATCAGAACCTCACCGTCACGATGGCGCTGATCGGAATCGACCAGCGGCTGCCCGTGTCGTTGACCGGCGCGAGACTCTCATCCTCGAAGATCATCTCCGCTCCCGGCTTCCCGTGGAACCGCAGCCCGATCTCCGCGCCCACCGCAATCGTGTCGGACAGGTCGCGGCTGATCCCCGCGTCGCCGCCGAACAGGAACAGCGTGGACGTATCGAAGTACGGAACGTCCGCCATCGTCAGGCCCAGCTCGCGGACGATGACGGTCACGTCGGTGGACTGCAGGAAGCGTACGCCGATTACGCCAGCCGCGTACGTGCGCGTCGGTCCCTCCGGAAGGAAGTAGTAGCGCAGGCCTCCTTCGATGTCGAACGCGTCGCCGTTCGAGAACCGCGTATATAGAGGATAGCCGCCGACCGACCCGGTAATGCGCTCGGTGCCGTTGAAGCGGCCGTAAGCAAAGGTGGCGAACGCCTCTTTGTTGTAGTCGAGGCCGTAGTTGCCCATGAACCGCAGGCGCATGCCATCACTGAAGTGGTTGCTGTAGGCCTGCTCGACGAAGACAGCCGGCGTCCCGTCGATGGCGCCGACCGCCTCTTCGATCACGTTGCCCGCCAGGCCGAGGCCCGTCCCCAGAGAGACGCTGACCGATCGCGTGCCCTCCATCCCCTGCGCGTGTGCCGGGACCGGCCCCAGCACCGCAGCAGCAAGCCCGATCGCAAGGGTCACCAGACGAGTTCTGTTCACGAACGCTCCTTTCGGCCGCGCCTCCGAAACGCAGCTCTTCATGCCAAACGACAGTCCATGATACACATCCGCGGCCACTTCTCCTCCACGATATTCAGTGACTCTTCGCACGAGCAGCAGGAGCCCCTTTCCGTCTCTGATCGCTCGACGCCGAGACGCGCGAGCACAGGAATGACCGCGCCCGCGGGCGGCGGTCACAAGCCGGATCACGCACGTCGAACCCCGGCGAACGGTCGCCTGCGCCGGTCAACGGTCGCGCGCACCGATAGCATGGACGGCGCCGGAGCGGTGTGGCACGATGCGCGGAGAGCATGGACGCCACTTCCCCGCTGGTCGCTTCCTCTGCCGCGGCACCCCGCACGTCGTACGCCGGGTGGCTGGCCTACGCCGCCGCCTGGATTGCGGCCGCCGGGCTCTGGGCGTTCGCCGCCGCCTCTTCCTCCTCGGCCTCGCCGCTCGCCACGCTGCCATACGCGCTGCTCGTGATGGGAACGGCGGCGGCGATGGGGGTCGTCGTGTGGCACCTGACGGCGTTCCTGCCGTGGCGCTCGCGGCGCGTGACCTTCTACTGCGTGCACGCGGTCGCGATGAGCCTCTACACGGCCTTCTACGCGACCTCGTTTGCCATACCCGATCTCGTTCGCGGCGACCTGGCCGCAGCCTCCATGGTTCTGCAGAAGGAATCGGCGGTTCTGTTGTGGAACCTGCTGATGGGATCCTGGCTCTATCTGATGGTCGCGGGCCTGTCATACGCGATCCGCGGCGAACGCGCGCGCGAACGGGACGCCAAGGCGGCAGCCGACGCACGGCTGATCGCGCAGCAGGCGCAGCTGACGGCGCTGCGCGCGCAGCTGAATCCGCACTTCCTCTTCAACGCGCTGCACACCGTCAGCGCGCTCATTCCGCACGCCCCGGCCGAGGCCGATCGGGCAATCGAACGCCTCGGCGAGCTGCTGCGGTACACACTGGCGGACGAGGACCTGGTGCCGCTCGCGCTGGAGTGGACCTTCGTGCTCGACTACCTCGCGTTCGAACAGCTTCGCCTCGGTGAACGCCTCCGGGTCGTCGAAAGTCTCGACCCCGAGATCGCCGGCACGCTCGTGCCTCCCCTGATCCTGCAGCCCATCGTGGAGAACGCCGTACGGCACGGTGTCGCCGCGCAGCCCGCAGGGGCCACGATCCGGCTCGAAGCGCGCAGCGAGGAGGATGCCCTGGTCGTGTGCGTCGAAGACGACGGACCTGGCGAGCGAAGGTACAGCGACAACCGGCAGGGCCTCGGGCTGGCCTCGGTGCGCCGCCGCCTGGCGGCCGCGTTCGGCGAGCGCGCGGACCTCCGGATCGACGCCGCCGTCCCGGGAGGCGGCTACCGGGTCTGCCTCTCGATCCCGGAGGAGAATCAGCGATGATCCCGGGCGGCGGCACCGCGGAACCCCGCACGGTCACCGCTCTCGTGATCGACGACGAGCCGCTGGCCAGGCGGAAGGTGCGCGAACTGCTGAACGAGGTGGCCTGGATCGAATGCGTCGGCGAAGTCGGCGATGGACGGAGCGCCGTGCGCGCCATCGACGAACAGCAGCCCGACCTGGTGTTCCTCGACATCAGGATGCCGGGATACTCGGGCCTCGAAATCCTGCGGCGCGTCACACACGTCCCCGCGGTGATCTTCACCACGGCCTACGATCGCTACGCCGTCACCGCCTTCGAGCTGGCCGCGGTTGACTATCTATTGAAGCCCTTCAGCCGCGACCGGTTCCTGCGGGCGCTCGCCCGGGCCCGGCCGGCGCTCGAGTCCCGGGCAGGGACGACGTCCGCGGAGCGCGCGCAAGAGGCGCTCGGGACCGCGCCGGCCTCACGGCTGTTCGTCCGGGAGCACGGACGCGTGGTCCCGCTGCGTGCCAGCCTGGTCGAGCGGCTCGAGGCCTGTGATGACTTCGCGTATGCGCACGTGCAGGGGCGCCGCTACCGCATCAACGCGACGCTCAACGACCTCGAGCAGCGCCTCGATCCCGCCGTCTTCATCCGCATCCACCGCTCGCACATCGTCAACCTGGACCATGTCTCCGCATGGACGCCGTACGACGGATCCAGATTCGAAGTGCGATTGCGCGACGGCACGGTCCTGATGGCCAGCCGCCAGCGATCGCGCGCGCTGCGCCGGCTCTCGCGCTGAAAGCGGCGAACGGGCGTCCGCCCGCCTTCCTGCTGTTCACCGCCGGATTCAGCTCCTCACCGCCAATTCCGCTCCACTGACGGGAATCCTCTTCCTGGCCCGGATCCTGGGGGGTATCGTCGCCTCAGTTGACGCCAGCCCGCCGCACCCCACCCCGATCGGGACAGACGCGGGCAGAACGGGTCGTGAAAGAGCGCGCACTTCGATGATGGCGCACGGAGGACATGATGCGTCGTAAACGCTTTCTCCCGCTGTTGATCGCGGCGTGCATCGCCGCAGGAAGCATGAACGCCGGCGGCGGGGACTCGCGTGAGGATTTCCGGGCCGCCGCGAGGCTCGCACGCGACGGCGATCTGCAGGCCGACTGGGATAAGATGCTCGACGCCCGCGAACGGTTCCGGGCGTTCACCGCCGACGAGAAGCTCGCGGCGCTCGCACACTACTACCTCGGATACACCTACTGGCGATTGTCGTCGCTGGTCTACGTCGCCGTCGGCCCCGGAGCCCAGATCCCGCTTCTCGAGCGGGCCGTGTCATCGCTCGAGGAAGCGATCCGGAAGCAGCCCGAGTTTCCCGACGCGCACGCACTCCTGGCCATCTGCCTGGGCATGCAGGCCAGCGTCGATCAGAGCCGGACGGATCGTCTCGTTCCGCGCATCCGCTCGGCCTGGGAAGCGGCGCTGCCGGCAGGCGCGGCCAACCCGCGTGTCATGCTGCTGCGCGCGATGGGCCTGACGTTTGCCCCGCCCCCCTATGGGGATCGCGAGAAGGGTCTCAAGCTCTGGCGCGAGGCGATCGAGGCGTTCCCGGCGGAACGTCCCGATCCGCTGCTGCCCGATTGGGGCCATGTCGAGGCCGTGGCGTGGCTGGGCGGCGCGCTTCTGGCGCTCAATCAGCCGGAGGAAGCGGTGGGCTGGCTGGAACGCGCCGCCCGGATGCGCCCTGATTTCTGGTGGGCCGCGAAAGCCGCCCTGCCCGTTGCCCGTCGGCCCATCACGGCCGAGCCGGGACGGTAATTCCGGCCGTGAGGAGAGCTGCCGAACTCAGCCGCCCCCTGGACAGCTCGCGTGCTGATCAGTCGTCGAGCACGAACGTCACCATCATGTTCACCTGGTACTCGGTGATCCGGCCCCCCTCACAGCGAACATGCTGCTCCTTGATCCAGGCGCGGCGGATATTGCGCAGCGTCTTGCCGGCCCTGGCGAGGCCATTCTGGATCGCGTCCTCGAAGCTCTTCGTGGACGTCGCGCTGATCTCGGACACCTTGGCAATCGACATCGAGCCTCCTTTGTCACTGATGGAGCGCGGGCCCAGGGATCAGGTCCGCCCCGTTGCCTGGGCCGGCACTCTCTCCGTTCTCGTTGGTCGCGTATCGACGCTCCGATCGTTCGTCGAGTGCGGCGCTTCCGCCATCTTACTGCGCCGCGCCGGCAGGATCCTCCATGTCGCGCAGATGCCAGGCTGAGCTTGGTGAGCCAATCCCCCAGCTGACGGACCCCGGAAGACGCCCGGATCTCGCCGAGAAGCGGCAGGCATCCGCATGACGGATCGACCGTCATTGCCATTGCCCTTGGGCCCTTGCCCATTGCCCCTTGCCCATTGCCCATTGCCCATTACTCATTGCCCGTTGCCCCACCGCTGAGCCTTGTCACCCGCGCGCCTGCCGCGATAGGCTTGCGCCGCACCGTTGCGTCGCCTCGAGGCGGGCGCCGTGCCCGCG
Source organism: Vicinamibacterales bacterium (assembly GCA_035455585.1). GTDB lineage: Bacteria > Acidobacteriota > Vicinamibacteria > Vicinamibacterales > 2-12-FULL-66-21 > DATIEW01. The sequence continues at coordinate 9,977 of DATIEW010000259.1, forward strand.
TGCCTCGAGGGCCGCCGGTGGTTTCACTCAGGAGCGTCCATGCAGAGAATCGCCGTGTTCGTCGCGCTCTTCGTGTGTCTTGCCGCCACCGCCGCCGCCCAGACCGAAGGCTGGGTCAGCGTCGGCGGATCGATCACGTTCGTGCAGCCAACGGACAGCGACGTCCAGTCGCTCATTGGAGGGGGGCCGCTCGTGCGGCTCAACCCGAAGAAGGGCTGGGGAATCGCCGGAGGGCTCAGCTGGTTCCGGGCCAATGTCGACAATCCAGAGGGTGGCGACGCCCCGTTCGCCAGGCTGCGGATCCGGCCCCTCATGGGCGGCGTGTCCTACACGGTGGGCGAACAGCCCGTGCTCGTCAGCTTCTCGATCGTCGCCGGCCCATCGTTCAACGATCTCGACTTCCGCGACGCGTACCTCGACTCGCTGCCGCCAGACTCGGGCAGGCCCGAGCTGGACATCGAGAACAGCTTCGCCGTGCGGCCCGGCGTCAATATCACGTGGACCGTCGCGCCGCGGGTGGCCATCATCGGTTTCGGCGGCTACATGTACAACGAGCCGGACGTCATCTACCGCGATTCAAGCGGTCAGGAGTTCCGCAACAGGTGGAAGGGGAACGCCATCCTCCTGAGTATCGGAGCGGTCTATTCGTTGTTCTGACCGGACGCTTCACGGCGGTTCTGAGAACGTGAGAAGGAGTCGGATCAACTCCCAACCTCCAACTCCCGAGCGAGACCAGACTGACAGCATTTCTGGAATCTGAAGAGGTACTTCACGGCGCTCAGCACGTGAGACTCAACGGATTCGAGCAACCAGGCCCGGAG
>DATIEW010000260.1:0-2614 GCA_035455585.1 Vicinamibacterales bacterium
GACCAGCGTGTCGAGACCGGCAGGCAGCGCGGCGACGACTTCGAGGAGGTTGGCGGTCGCCAGCGCCCGGTGCAGCTCCGTCTCGCCCACCCCCTCGCAGCCGTAGACAACGTTCTCCCTGAGCGTGCCATGAAAGAGAAACGCGTCCTGCTCGACCAGCGCGACCGCCTTGTGCCAGTCGCGGGCACAGAGATCCCAGTAGTCCTTCCCGTCGACGACGATGCATCCGGAGGTCGGCGCGCGCAGACGCAGCAGCAGCGCGGCAATCGTCGACTTGCCCGACCCCGAGGGCCCGACGATGCCCACGGTCTGGCCCACGCCGGCCCTGAAGCTCACATCGTCGAGCGCCAGCGCGCCGTTGGGATAGCGGAACGAGACGAGCTCGAAGCGCAGCTCCTGCCGGAGGCCTTCGAACGGGATCTGCCCGAACGGCCGCCGCGGGTAGACCGGCGTGTCGAGCCACAGCTGAACCTCCCGGATGCCGCCGGCGAGGTAGAACAGATGTCCCTGCAGGCCCCACAGCTGATTGAGCAGTGGCAACAAGCGGAGCAGGACGAAACCGTAGGCCAGCAGGTGGCTGCTGAGCATGGCGCCGGGCCGCACGAGGAAGACGTAGGCACAGGCGACAATCGCCATCCCGCCGGTCACCGCGAGCGTCTCGGTCAGTGGAAACAGCAGCGAGGAGGCGTGAGCGCTGCGCTCGTCGGCGACAGCCTGGGCGACATTGAGCCGATGAAACTGCTCGACCTCTCGATCCTGCGAGTTGGTGGCGCGGATGGTACGGATCCCGGCGAAGGACTGGGTCAGCGCGGCCGCGATCTGGTTGTTCAGGTCGGTCAGCTCGACGCCAGCGTGCATCAGGCGGTGGTAGACGAACGACAGTGCCCCGCCAAGCGCCGCGGTGAGCCCCAGGACGAGCACGGTCAGGGGCCACGAGAGGTAGAACAGGGCACCGAGGTAGAAGAGCGCGACGCTCGTGCGCTGCACGATGGCGAGCAGCGCGTCGATCGCCATCGTCGTGCGATCGCTCTCGACCAGGAAGAGGTTGGCGAGCTCCCCGCCAGGAGCGCGATCGAAGACGTCGAGGTCAGCCTGCTGGAGGCGGTGGAACAGCCTGTCACGGAGGCACACGGAGATCCGCCGCTTGAGTGCGGCGGCCAGCGCCTGCGACGTGTAGAACGCGATGTTCTTCGCGGCGATTGCCATGACGATGGCGATGCAGATCGCGCCGATGTAGAAGGCGGGCGAGTATCCGGGCAGCGTCCGCTCCAGCCACTGGATCGGCCGCATCGGTGCGGCGCTCTCGCCGCCGAGCAGGAGGTTCAGCAGCGGGACGAGCAGGCCGACGCCGAGCCCCTCGAACACCATCACGAAGAGCGAGATGCCGAGCACGGCCAGCGACAGGATCGGCTGCGCGGCGAAATGCGGTCTGAGGTGCCGGAGGATCGTGCCGAGCTCGGCGAGCTGACGCAGCCAGGCAATCACGGCGCGCCGCCTGTTCCGGAGGTCACGCCGGGAATATCGGCCCCAGGGCGCGGTCGGCTCAGCCTCGGGTGCGGGCGGCCCGTCCGGCGAGATCGACGAGCAGGCCGGCCAGCTCCGCGCTGCGGCCGGACGTCCGGTAGCGCTCCGCGATCGCCCGGGCGGCGCGGCCGAGGCGGCCGGCAAGCGGCGCGTCCGCCATCAGACGTTCGACCGCCTGGACGAGCGCCGGAGCGTCGTGCCGTAGTACGAACAGACAGCTTTCCCCATCCTGCAAAGCGTCGGCCGCGACACCGACCTCGCTGGCGACGATGGGAAGGCCGGCGGCCATGGCTTCGACGATCGCAAGGCCGAACCCTTCGTAGAGGCTGGGAGACAGGAAGACATCGGCATCTCGATAGAGCGCGGGAAGGGCGTCACGTTCGACACGCGGCAGCACGCGGATCCGCTCGCGAACCTCGGGAGCGAAGCCCGCCAGCACATGCTCGGCAGTTTTCAGCGTTCCGGCGCACGTGAGCCGAAGGCCCGGGTGGTGCCTGAGCAGCGCGTCTGCGGCGCTCGTCAGGTACGACACGCCCTTCATCGGGAGCCACTGCCCCACGAACAGCAGCGTACGAACCGGGCGCACGGGCCGTTCGGGAGCGAAGAATTCGTCCGGAATGCCGTGGGCGACGAGCGCGGTTCGTTCCGGTGCGGACCAGCCGTGTTCGACCAGGAACCGACGCTCTGCGGCGTTGAGGCAGGTGACGAGGTCGGCATGCTGGCAGGCGCGCCGAAGAAAGAACGGCATCGCCCGCTCCTGGAGCGCACGGTAGCGGCGGGTGAGATGGCGGCCCGAGCGTTTCGCCTCTTCGAGCAGCTCGCGGTGGTACAAGGGCTCGAGCCCGTGAAAGGCCACGACGGCGGCGAAGCTCCTGCGCCCGCGCGGGCGGGCTGCGATCCATCCCGCGTAGCTGTGAAAGACGAACGCGTCGAACTCGCCCCGGTGGGCGCGCACCCATCGGGCCACCACGATGGGATACAGGAGCGGCGTCCAACGCCCACGTGACGCCGCCGAGCCGAGATCGTGGGGCGTGACGATGGTCAGGGTGTGGCCGAGCGCCTTCAGCCTGCTCTCGAGCAGCCTGTAGCC
>DATIEW010000261.1:0-3148 GCA_035455585.1 Vicinamibacterales bacterium
CGGACGAGAGCACGAGCTTCCATCGCTCGCCGGCCAGCACGGAAAGCGGGTGCCAGCCTGCCGCGCGCGGGTACCGCGTCTCCGCATAGATGTCGCGATCGACGGTCGGCTCGGCGAGAAGATCCACGCCGCCGGCTCCCGGCGACAGACCGCCGCGACCGAGACGCGCGACCAGTGACGGCACCAGATCGGCCAGCGACACCGGAGCCGTTACGACACCCTGCGGAACGCCGCGTCCCGCGACGATCAGCGGAACCCGCAGCGTCGTGTCGTACGCCAGCATGCCGTGCGTCAGCTCGCGGTGCTCGCCAAGCCCCTCGCCGTGATCGCCCGCAGCAGCGACCAGCGTGTCGTCGAGCAGGCTCCTGTCGCCGAGCGCCTTCAACAGCCGTCCCACCTGGGCATCCGCATACGCAACTTCCCCGTCGTATGGACTGCCCGCGGAACCCGACTTGAAACTTTCCGGGGGATCGTACGGGGCATGCGGGTCGTAGAGGTGCACCCAGAGGAAGAATGGTCCGGTGACGCCCTGCAGCCACGCGATGGCCGCGTCGACGACCTCTTGTCCCCTTCGTTCGGCCTCGAGGCGCGCGGCCGCCTCGGGATCCCGCGGCACGCGATCGTCATAGGTCTCGAACCCCTCGGCGAGCCCGAACCTGCGATCGAGCACGTAAGCCCCGACGAAGGCGCCCGTTCGATACCCGGCCTGACGAAGCACGCCGGCCAGCGTGGGCCGCGCTCCGTCGAACACAACGCCGTTGTCGTGGACGCCGTGCACCGTCGGGAGCGTGCCGGTCATGATCGTGACGTGGGACGGAAGCGTGAGCGGCACCGCCGCCCGCGCGTTGTCGAACCGCCGCCCGGACTTCGCCAGCTCGTCGAGCGCCGGCGTCAGGCCGCGTCCGATCCGATCCGCACGAAGCGTGTCGATGGTGATGAGGACGATGCTGGACGAACGGACGGCGGGCGCGGCGCTGCGTTGGCGAAGCAACTGGAAGATGCTCGCGCCGGCAAGGGCGAGGAGCAGGGCCGCAATGAAGAAGCGTTTCACGCTATTCGCGGTTCGCGGTTCGCGATTCGCGATTCGCGGTGAGCTGCGAACAGCGATCAGCGAACCGCGAACTGCGAACAGCGAACAGCGAAATCTTCATCAATAGCGATAGTGTTCCGGCTTGTAGGGCCCCTCGACCGGAACACCGATGTACGTCGCCTGCTCCGGACGCAGCGTCGTCAGCTTCACACGCAGGTGATCCAGGTGCAGCCGTGCGACCTCCTCGTCGAGGTGCTTGGGCAGGATGTACACCTTCTTCTCGTATTTCCCGCTGTGCTGGTGCAGCTCGAGCTGCGCGATCACCTGGTTGGTGAACGAGGCCGACATCACGAAGCTCGGATGCCCCGTCGCGCAGCCGAGGTTGAGCAGCCGCCCCTCGGCCAGCACCATCACGCTGTGGCCGTCCGGGAATCGGTACTCGTCGTACTGCGGCTTGATGTTGATCCGCTCGATGCCCTTCACCTTCTTCAGGCCGGCCATGTCGACCTCGTTGTCGAAGTGGCCGATGTTGCCGACGATGGCCTTGTCCTTCATCCGCGCCATGTGATCGGCGGTGATGATGCTGAAGTTGCCGGTCGCCGTGATGAAGATGTCCGCCGTCTCCACCACCTCGTCCAGCGTCGTCACCTGGTAGCCTTCCATCGCGGCCTGCAGGGCGCAGATCGGATCGATCTCGGTGATGATCACCCGGCAGCCCTGGCCGCGGAGCGCCTGGCCACAGCCCTTGCCGACCTCGCCGTACCCGCAGACGACGGCCACCTTCCCGCCCAGCATGACGTCCGTGGCGCGGTTGAGGCCGTCGACGAGCGAATGCCGGCACCCGTAGATGTTGTCGAATTTGCTCTTCGTGACCGAGTCGTTCACGTTGATCGCCGGGAAGAGCAGGGTTCCCCCCTCCATCATCTGATAGAGCCGGTGGACGCCGGTGGTCGTCTCCTCGCTGACGCCGCGGATGTCGGCCGCCACCCGCGTCCAGCGCGTGCGGCTCTCGGCCTGCTCCTTGCGCAGCAGGTCCAGGATGACGCCCCATTCCTCCGAATCCTTCGCGGGATCGAACGCGGGAACCCTGCCTGCCTTCTCGAATTCGACCCCCTTGTGAACCAGCAGCGTCGCGTCCCCGCCATCGTCGACGATCTGCGTCGGGCCGGAGCCGTCCGGCCACATGAGCGCTTCGCTGGTGCACCACCAGTACTCTTCGAGTGTCTCTCCCTTCCACGCGAAGACCGGGATGCCGCGCGGGTTCGCCGGCGTGCCGCCGGTTTCGGGGCGGCCGACCACCACCGCGGCAGCCGCGTGATCCTGCGTCGAGAAGATGTTGCACGAAACCCAGCGGACGTCGGCGCCCAGCTCCGCCAGCGTTTCGATGAGCACCGCCGACTGGATCGTCATGTGCAAGCTGCCCATGACCTTCGCGCCCGCCAGCGGGCGCTTGTCCCGGTGCCGGGCACGGAGCGCCATCAGGCCGGGCATCTCCTGCTCGGCCAGCCGGATCTCCTTGCGGCCGAACTCCGCCAGCGCGAGGTCCCTCACCTTGAACGGCAGGCGGCCGGCCTTCACCGCCGCGTCGAACGTGTGCATTTCACGAACTGCTGTACTCATTCCCTGACTCCTTGATCAAACCCTCTTCCCTTCTTCCTTCTCCCTTTTCCTTCTCCCTTTTTCCTTCTCCCTTTTCCTTGTCCCTTATCCCTTATCCCTTGTCCCTTCAGCTTGCCTGACCCCGGTGGCCGCGAACAGCGCCGGGCCCTTCGCGTCGGGATCCACCGGCAGTGGTACGATGCGAATCCGGTCGAACCCTGACTGGGCGAGAAGCCGGCGCACGTGATCCTCGCCGAATCCTAGCCAGACGTGCCCCATCTGCTGCCGGTACTCCTCGCGATCGTGGGGCAGCATGTCGCAGATGAGCAGCCGCCCGCCCGGTCTCAGCGCGCGCGCGGCGTCGTTCAACGCGGCAGCCGGATCCGGCAGGTGATGCAGGACGAGCAGCAGCGTCGCGGCGTCGAGCTCGGCGTCGGCTATCGGGAGCGTCTCCAGGTCGCCCTGCCGGACGTCGACGCTCGGATGGTCGTCGAGCCGCCGACGTGCCGCCTCCAGCAT
>DATIEW010000262.1:0-5148 GCA_035455585.1 Vicinamibacterales bacterium
CGCACGGCCCCGACGGCTGTGGCGGCCAGCCGTGCTTGCACGGCCAGAATGTGTACGAACGTGTCGGATTCTCCGTGCAAGCACGGCTGAGGCGCGCACGGCGCGCCTGCGAGGAAGCGGCGCGGGGCGTAGGGGCCCCCGCACGCGACCGAGCCGGCCGGCCTCCGCCAAGGCTACGGCGGCCCGCCGTAGCGCTGGGCGCGAAGGCGGGGCTGTGGGGCGGAGCCCCACGTTAGAACGAATAGTCGATGCCGATCACCGGCGTGATGCGGTCGCGCAGGCCGGACTTGGTGATCGGAATCAGGGCCTGGGCGGAGATCAGGAAGCTGCCACGGGGGTTGAACCGGATGCCGGCTGCGCCGACGACGAGGTTGAGGTCGCCCGGCCGGAGCGAGAATTCCTCGAAGGTCGCCGTGCCGAAATCGCCGCTCTGGGTGACGAAGGGGAACTGCCGCGCGACCGGAACGAGCCGGCCGATGTCCCTCAACGTGCGGCCGAGAACGTCGGTGGAAAAGGTCAGCCGTTCGTGCAGCGCCATATCGAAGCCGGCGGCATACGTGAACTCGTCGGATGCTTCGGGCGTAACCGACAGGGGGTCGGAGCCGCCGCCGCTGGCGAACGAGTAGCCCAGGTTCACGTGCGGCGAGAGCTTGCCGGACTCCATCGACGCTATCAGCGACGTCTCGACCTGCGTGCCGCCGGTGCCGAGCAGCTGCTCCGAATCGCCGGTCGGCAGCCGCACGTCGACGCCCAGCGCCAGGCCGCCGCCCGGCGTGTCCAGGAAGCGGAACTTGCCTCGCAGCAGCATGTCCCCAAGGCCCCGTGCCCGGGCGCTTTCCTCGAACCTCTGCTCGCTGAGACCCCCTTCGAACTGATGGATGCCGGGTGAGGCGGCCGTTGCCAGCCGCACGACACTCGCGAGGACCGTCGCCCTCATGTTGATGGTGACGACCGGCACGACGACTCCGAAGTCGAGCCGGTCCGTGATGCCGTAGGTCAGAAAGGCGGAGAACGTGCTGCTCGTGAGGTCGAGCGAGAGCGTGTTCTCGATGACGTCCCCTTCGAAGAAGGGATTCGGCGGCACGCCCGGCGCGTTCGGCGTACCACAGCAGTCCTGGTGGACGAGGTAGACCTTCACGTCGTTGTCGAGGTCCTTGCCCTCGAGCGTGTCGTAGGTTGCGCGCTGAAAGTTGAAGCCGATGTTCCAGCGGCCGCGGCCCGCCGTGAGTGCCCGCTCGACGAACGCCGAACCGAACGTGCTGCTTTCGCGCGAGAACGTCCCCAGCGTCGGGTCGAACGTGTACGAGAAGCCGCCCGACGAGGACCCGAGCGGAATCGTGGCGAGCTGGCCGGCGATTATCGAGTTGATCGCGAGCGGGACCTCGAGCTGGTTGATCTCGAAGCCGGCGGCCACGTCGCCCCCGATGATCGGCTGGAAGTGCGCCTCGTGGCTCGAGAAGGGCCCCTGGGGCGGCGCCAGCACGATGTCCGACAGCAGGACCTTCACCAGGAGCTCCGACAGGAGGGTGTGCGCGCTCGCGCGCGCTGGAAGCAGCATCACTCCCGTCGTGATGAGCGCCGTCACAACCTTCGGAATCATTCGGGTGTCCTCACGAACTGGAGGGTGGCGGCACGGCGTGCCGATCGGATGCCGCGAAGAACACCAGCACCCGCAGCTCTTCGACGATCCTGGTGAACCGGTGCTCCTGCCGGGCGGCCACGTAGATGATCGACCCCGGACGCACGTCGGTCGTCTCGCTTCCGGCTTCGAACGTGGCCCGGCCCCCCACGACGTAGTAGACTTCATCCTCTTCGTGGGGCGTCTGGTGATCCCAGGCTCCCGGCGCCAGCACGTACAGCCCCGCCCGGAGCGCCGGCACGCGAAGGAACTCGAGCCAGGGTTCCCCGGCGGCCCGCTGGTCGGCGTTCAGGTCGTCGAGGTGGAACGAAGTCCATCGCATGGGGGTCGCGGCGTCAGAAATGACCACGACAGCCTATCCGAATTCATGCGCCCGTTTCCACCCGGGAGCCCCTCTTCCTTCTTCCTTGTTGCTGCCCTAATCGCTTCCCCGCAGCACGGCCATCGGCTCGACCCGCATGGCACGCATCGCGGGAACCGCGCCGGCGGCCAGCGCCACGATCGTCAGCAGCGCCGCCACGCCTGCATAGGTGGGCACGTCATCCGCCGCCACGCCGAAGAGGAGGTTCCCGAGAGTCTGGCGGAGGATCCACGCGGCTGCGAGCCCGCTTGCGACCCCGACCACGGACAGCGAGGCGGCGCCCGACAGGACGAGCCGCAGGATGTCGGTCCGGCTGGCGCCGTGCACCACCCGGATTGCGAACTCCTGCGTCCGCAATCCCACGGTGTACGCCATCACGCCGTACACGCCGACGGCTGCAAGCAGAAGTGCCGCCGAGCCGAACAGCGCGATGAGAGCCGCGGAGAACCGCTGCGGCCCGATCGAGGCGCCGACGATCTCCTCGAGCGCCCGCGTCCGCGACAGCGGCAGGTCGGGGTCCAGGCTTCGCACGATGCCGCGGAGATCCGGCACGACCGATGCCGGGTCATCGCTCGCCGTCCGGACGACGATCGAGTAGCCGGAGAAATAGGGATGCTGGAGGTACGGCTCGTAGACCTGCGCTGACGTCCGCTCCGCCAACCCGTACTGCTTCACGTCGCCGACAACGCCGACGATCGCCTTCCACTGGTCGCTGTTCCGCCCCTGCGATACCTTGATGCGCCGTCCGATGGGATCCTCGCCGGGGAAATGGCGTTCGGCGAGGGTCTGATTCACGGCCACGACGAGCGGCGCGCCGTCCCGATCCTCATGCCCGACCAGGCGCCCGCGCAGCAGCGGGATCTGCAGCGTCTCGAAGTAGCCGGCGTCGACGGCGTAGAAGTTCGTCGTCGGACGATAGCCATCCGCGGATGGGCGCCCCTCGATCTCGAGCCCCGTGACGTAGTCGTTGACCATCGGGACGCTCTGGGTGAGACCGGCAGCGGCAACCTGCGGCAACGTACGCGTCCGGCTCAGAAGCTCGCCGAAGAACTGTTCGCGCGCGGCGCCCTCGGCGTACCGCGCCGCGGGCAGGTTGACGCCGACGACGACGGCCTGGCGCGCCACGAACCCCGGCGACTCCCCCGTCAGCTTCACGAAGCTTCGAATCAGGAGGCCCGCACCCACGAGCAGCACCATGGCGAGCGCAACTTCGGCGACGACGAGCGCGCGGCGCAGACGGCGCGCCGGCAGACTGCCCGCGTGCCGCCCGCCGACGGCAAGGAGGCCGCGCAGCTCGGGGCGTGACGTCTGTACGGCGGGCAGAAGGCCGAAGAGACAAGGGGTGACCATGGCCAGCAGGGATGCGAAGGCGAGGACCTGAAGATCCAGCCTGATGTCCGACTGGCGTGGCAGCGCATCGGGAAGCAGCGCGACGAGCGCGCGAAGCAGCCAGCCGGCAAGCAGAACGCCTGCCGCCGCGCTCGCCGAAGCGAGCACGAGCTGTTCGACGAGCAGCTGCCGGACGAGGCGCACCCGGCTGGCGCCGATCGCGGCACGGACGGCCAGCTCCCGCTGCCGCGCCGCACCGCGCGCGAGGAGCAGGTTGGCCACGTTCATGCACGCGATAAGCAGGACCAGGGCGACGGCGCCCAGCAGCACGAGCAGCGCGCGCTGCACATCTCTCACCGAGTAGTCGTGCATCGGAAACGCCAGGACCTCCCATCCGATGTTGTTCCCATCCGGCCGTTCCTGTGCGAGCCGGCCGGCCACGGCGTTCAGATCCTCGCGCGCCCGGTCGAGCGTCACCCCCGGCTTCATCCGGGCTACCACAGAAAGGTAATGGCTGCCGTACCGCTCGCGCTCCGCCGTTGCCATGGCGAACGGAACCCACATCTCGGTATCCTCGGACGGGAACGCGAAGCCCCGCGGCATCACCCCGATGACGGTGACGGGACGCTGATCCATGCGGACGGTGCGCCCCGTCACGTCGGCACGGCCGCCAAAGCGGCGCTGCCACGCGCCGTAGGACAGCAGCACGACCGGATCGGCGCCCTCGACATCATCCTGTTCAGCGAACCCGCGGCCGATGAGAGGTGCCACGCCGAGGACCGGGAACAGGTCAGCCGATACGCGCTCGGCCCGGACGCGTTCCGGCTCGCCGGATCCCGCATCGAGATTGACGAGCTGCACGCTCCACGCCGCGATGCCATCGAAATGCGTCGCCTGCGCACGCCAGGTCAGGTAGTGGCCGGGCGAGACGGAGAACTCCGGAAACCGCGGGTGGCGCTCGCGCAGGATCAGAAGCTGTGAGGGGTTGGTGAACGGCAAGGGTCGCAGCAGCACGGCGTTGACTACGCTGAATGTCGCCGTGCTGAAACCGATGCCGAGCGCAAGCGTCACGAGCGCGGTCGAGAGAAATCCCGGGTGTTTTGCGAGCACACGAAGGGCCTGGCGCAAGTCCTGGGTCATGGGGGGGCCTCCCGTCAAATCCGGGGTCCGGGGTCCGGGGTCCGAATCCCGAGGGGCGTCAGGTCAAGGAACGTACCAGCTCGCGGGCGCATCCGATTCGACGGAAACCGAGTTGCGGCGGTTGCCGGCGGTCGCGCCGGCGCGACCGCCGGTCGCAGAACTGGACCAGACCGGGTTATGCTGGAGTCGTAGGATCTCGGGGGTCCGCCCGTCGCCTAACAGGCCGCTGAAAAAGCCCTGCCTGATGGGCAATGGCCAATGGGCCACGGCAAAACAGGCGCATTTGGCCCATGTGCCATTGCCCTTTGCCATTCAGGATGCGCTTTTCAGCATCCTGCTAACGGGCGCGCGCATGTCCGGCGATTCACGCCGATCCCCTCAGCCCGCCATGGATTTTCTCGAAGAGTTCGAACGGGCCACGCTCCCTGGCCTGCCGCACGCGGATCACGTGCGAGTGGCCTGCGCGTACCTGGACCGCTACGGGGAGGCCGACACGCTGGAGCGGCTGCTGGCCGGTCTGGCCCGGTTTGCCGCAGCGAAGGGCAAGCCGGACAAGTTCCACTACACGATGACGCGCGCGTGGCTCGAGTTGATCGTCGACGCCCGGCGCCGGCATCCGACGGCGCGGACGGCCGACGATCTGATGCGCGCGTGCCCCGCTCTGGGCGATTCCTCGACC
>DATIEW010000263.1:0-5708 GCA_035455585.1 Vicinamibacterales bacterium
GTGGCGCCAGCAGGAGATGTCCTTCCTCGTCGACCGCGATGAACCCGCCGTCCGCGCAGATCATGTTCGCCCTTGCCAGCCCGCGGTTGCACCAGACGACGGTGCCGCTCTTCACGTCGATCGCAACAAATAGCGTTGGTCCGAAATCGCCGCTTGCCCCGTAGGCGTGGTCGCCGACGCGGATCACCGTGCCGAAGTGGACGCGCAGCAGGTTGTGGGCCCAGTGCTCGTCGACGGCAGTGTTGCCGGCCCTCTGCGACAGACGGATTGCGCGGGCACCGCCGCCGTAGGCGGAGGTCAGCAGCAGGATGTTGTCCGGACCCAGACCGGCATGCTGATGTGCAGCCCGAAGTCGGTCGGATGCGGATGGGTCCAGAGAACGCAGCCATCGTTCGGGTCCATCCCGACCACTTCGGCGAACATGAAGGCGACCAGTTGCTGCTGGCCGTCCACGTCGATGAGGATCGGCGATGCATGCGAGTTGCGGAAGCTGCCCGACTTCCAGACCACGGAGCCGTCGCTCTGCCTGAACGCGATCACGGAGGCGTCCTTGCCGCCGACCATCATGATGACGGTGTCCTTGTAGGCGAGCGGGCTGTACGAGAATCCGCGGACGCGGACGTTGCCGCCGAAGTCGCCGATCAGGTCGTGCGACCACACCGGCTTGCCGGTTGCCCGGTCGAGCGCGTGCATGATGCCGGTCGCGCCGGCGCCTGTGCCGAGGGGCGGGTCCGATAACGGCGATTCCGTTAACCGGCTGGGCGCGCACGGGAACGGCCGCGAAAAGGGCCTTCATCGGTCCTATCGTCCCGAGCCCGAACCTGAGCAGCGTTTTCCCGCTTGGATGTTGACACATCAACACGCCGAGCCTAAAGTGTGTCCCGCATTGGGGGCAACGACGGCTCGGGCGTTCTGCGCGATCGCGAGGCTCTTCTCAGGTCGTGACGACGGGCGGGGACGATGAGGTGACAGAGGTCGTAGCCCGCCCAGAGCGTCGGCTTCTCTCGAATCCGCCGTCTGCATTGCAGCGCCGACCGCCGCCAGGTCGCACGCGTTCGCGACCGATCCAGGCGACACGATAACGTAGTCTTTCAACCGAGGCGTAACCGAGCCTGGCCAGTGTGGCGGCTGTTGGGGTGCGCAACGACGTGACCGGCAGCCGGTCGCGTGATGCATGAGTTGGTCTCCGATCCTCAGTTCAGACTCGATGGCCCAGATCGCCCCGGTCCGCGTGTTCCGCGCGTCTGACCGTCCATCTTCACGGAACGACAGCGGGCTGTCACGAAGCGCTGCAACCCCGCCGCGCGACGGCGCATGGGTGGCGCGCGTCCGGGCAGCGGCGCTGGTCGTGTTTCTCAGTCTGATCGGCTTCAGCCTCGTCGACCGGTCGCACGCGGGGCGTGTCTTCTGGACAGTTGCCGTCGCCTCGCTGCCGCTCATCGTCGTGCTCGCCGGCTATCACCGGTGGCGACGTATCTGCCCCCTCGGGCTGCTCGCGCAGCTGCCGGCCCGCTTCGGGGTGGGCGGTCGTCGCCGGGCGGGCGGATGGATGCAGCGCAATGCCTACTACCTCTCGTTGGCGGCGTTTCTGGTATCGCTCTGGCTGCGGCTCGTTGGCACCAACGGGGATGGCTACGCCATTGCTGCGTTCCTGGTCGTGATCTCGGCGGCCGCCATCGCCGTGGACGCGGCCTTCACCGGGAAGACCTGGTGCAATTACGTGTGCCCGGTGCTGTTCGTCGAGAAGCTGTACACGGAGCCGCGCGGGCTTCGCGAGACACCGAATTCTCAGTGCGATACCTGCACGGCGTGCCGCCCGAGCTGTCCGGACATCAACGAAGAGAACAGTTTCTGGAAGGAAATCCTGCTGCCAGCGAAGCGGTCGGTGTACTTCGCGTTTCCGGGCATCGTGCTCGGATTCTACGGCTACTACTTTCTGCAGGCCGGCACGTGGGCCTACTATTTCGGGGGAACCTGGACGAATCAGCCGGGGCTCTTTCGGACCGCGTTCGTTCCTGGTACGAGCGCGGCGACGGCCGGCTTCTATTTCCTGCCGGCGCTGCCGCGCGCGGCCGCGGCCGCGGCCACGCTGCTGGCCGCGGGCCTCATCTCGCTGGTGGTGTTTCGCTCGCTGGAGGTCCCGCTCGGCCGCCTCCTGGCGCGACCTGGCGAGGATGTGGACGCAGCGGCCGCGAGGAGCGGGGCCTTCGCCGTGGCCGCGTTTGCGGCATTCGTCGGGTTCTACTCGTTTGCCGGCGCGCCAACGCTGCGGCTCGTCCCGGGCCTGTGGCCTGTGTTCCAGGTGATCGTCGTTTCGGTCGGGACTCTCGGCCTGGTGCGCCGTGTGTGGCGACGGAAGTCGACGTTCGCGGAAGAGACGCTCGCGCGCCGCGTTATCGCAAACTGGCCGTGGCCGGACGTCGCCCCGCCGCGCGACTTGCGCGAGGCGTTCCTGATCCACACGATCCGTTCGGAATCGCACGGGGATGCGCGCCGCCGGCTGCGTGACCTCTACAAATCGGCTGTCCGGGACATCGTCGAGAGCGGCATCGCCTCGCGCACCGAAGTGCATCGCCTCGCATCGCTGCGGCAGCAGCTGCACGTGTCGGACGCCGATCACGAACTGGTCATGGCTGAACTCGCCGACGAGGCAGGCGGGCTGGCCGCCGGCCCGCCGTGCGGGACCTCGCCGGAGAAGCAGCTGCAGCTCGGCACGTACGCGGAGGCACTTGCCGTCCACCTCGAACAGCAGCGATCGTCAACGGTCGCGGATGACGCGTTCGTTCGTGAGCTGCGGAAACGCTACGGGGTCACCACCGACGAGCACCTGCTGGTGGTCGATCGTCTGCTGCGTGAGCGGCAGGGCATCGCGGGTCAGCTGCACGAATCCGCCGGCGCGATCGAATGGCTCGCTGCCGCAGCGCAGCACTTCGAGACCGCCACGTCGCCTGCGGCGCGGTTCTTCCTCCGGCTGGTGAAGCGGCGATGGCATCGTCTGGCAGACGGACTCGTCCAGACGCTGGCGGGCGAGGGTCCGGCCGTCGATGCGCTGCGGAACGGCCTCCTTGCGCCATCGGCTGCAATCCGCGACGAAGTCATCGCCGTGGTGGCATCCATGGTGTCGCCCGCCACGGCAGCATCGCTGCGCGCCTCCGCCGATCGCGCTCGGGCGGCGCTCGGGACCCCTGCGGATCCTGCGCTCTTGCTGGAGAAGCAGTTCGCCAGCCCCGATCCCTATCTCCGCGCCACTGCCCTTTATCTGCTCGCCTCGCTGGAACGTGCGAGCGAGAGCCATTTCGAACGCTGCCTCAACGACGAGCACCCCGTCGTTCGGGATCTCGCTGTCGCGGCGCGCGCCGTTGCCGCCGGGGAATCGGGCGTCGCAGCCTCCGTTCTGGAGAAGATGATCGCGCTCCAGTCGGTCGGCCTGTTCGAAGGGATCGAGCCGGAGGACCTGGCGCTGCTCTCCCACGCGAGCATCGAAGTCTGGTTCACCGAGGGGGAGTGTCTCTGCCGCGAGTCGGAGCGGGGGGACGAGATCTTCGTGGTGCTCGATGGCGAAGTGACCGTGACCGCGCGAGGGCGTCCCCCAGTGGTCGAAGGGCGCGGCAGCTGTGTCGGCGAGCTGGCCGTGCTGGACCCCGCTCCCCGGGAATCGACGGTCGTTGCGTCGACCATCGCGGTGCGCGCCCTGCGGCTCACGGGCCCGGCCTTCCGGGGGGCGCTCGCGAGCAGTCCCGTCGTCTCGGAAGCGGTCATCCGCATCCTGGTGCGGCGCCTCCGCCGCGCGCACGACGGGTTCTAGGGCGCCTGGCTGCCCCTTCCATTGCCCTCAGGCGAGAACGTCACCAGACTCTTGAGGAACGCGACGACGGCCTCCTGATCGGAGGGCGAGAGCGCCTTGAACCCGTCGCGTGCGGCCTGTGCCTCGCTGCGCCCGGGGCTTCCCAGCGGCGGGGGCGTGTCTTCACCGTGCAGGAGGATGGCTTCACGCAGCGTGCCTGCGCGATTGTCGTGAAGCCATGGGCCGGTATTGCCGACGCCCCAGAGTTCCGCAGTGAGGAACACGTCGGCGGGAATCTTCACCACCGTGCCGTCGTACATCAGGTCTTCGGCGTCAGGCGTAGCGGGGCTTTCCGTCTCGGACGCGGGATCGGCGAGGACGCGGCCCATCGCATGGCGCTTGAGGTCGCCATAGAGCCGGATTGTGGCGCCGCCCCCCGTCCGCGCCTCGGCGCGCGGTGGCTGCGCCTGTTTCAGGATGTCGAACCAGGCTGGCCGTTTCGGATCGAAGTTGGGGTCCTGTCCGGCAAGGACGCGATTGTAGTAGTTGCCATTTCCGCGGAGCGTTGGCTCCTCGAAACGCGTATTCACCAGCGTCATTTCCGGAGTGTGGCACGACGTGCAGCCGATCGCGGCGATGGCCTTCCGGCCGGCTGCGATTTGCGCCGTTTGTGCCGGCGTGGGAGGACGCACGTAGCCCAACGTCGCGAGGTGCGCGAATTCGGCCGGCGTCTCCTGCGCCGCCTGGTAGATGGTGAGCGCGGTGATATCGCCGACCGACAGCTCGCGTGTCACGCCGTCGCCATCGACGTCGGGGTTCTGACCCGGCGCCTTCTTCCAGATCAGCTCTTCGGCGATCAGGCCCATTGCGGCGGCCGACGCCCCTGCGCTGAACAGGCGGAGGTTCGGCGTATCACCCTTCCACCCCAGGGGGCGCACCACGAGGTCCGGATCGATTCCCTCCACCCTGGACACGTCGAAGGTGATATCCCCGCTCGAAGTGGCGGTCGCGGAAATCGAGCCGAACGCAGTTCCCTTCGACTTCAGCTCACGCGTGATCACGGTGCCGGGCGACGCTTTGGCGGCGGCGACCGCGGCGTCGCGCGTCGCCTGGAGCTCCTCCGTCATCTCCTGGGCGAGCAACTGGAGAATGCCGTTGCCCATGATTGAGGTCACCGAGCGCACATTGAACGGGGGAACGCCCTTTTTGGCCGGATCGGTCGAGATGCCGCTGTGAGCGAGCCCCGCAAACCCGCCCGGTGGGCGGTTGTGGCACTCGGCGCAGCTCTGCGCTGCGGGTCCGCGCGGACCCATCGGCGCGAAGCGGTTGAGCGTCGTGCCGTCCTCCCGCATGAAGCTGCCCACCCCGTCCAGTCCGTTGAACTCCGCATGGAACAGCAAGGAGCCGGCGTCGAAAATCTTCTCGAAGTCCATTCGTCCTGAGGCGATGTCCGCCGATTCGAGGTGGGCCGGCAGGGGGAACGCCGCTGCCTCCGTCAACTCGATGGCTGGCAAAGTGGGCGCGGGTTTCTGGGAGTCGGAGCCGATTTGCACGGCGCTGACCCCGACGAGCGAGATGACGGAACCGGCAACGGCAAGGCGCCAACGGGTCATGGACAGCATCGGTATCACCTCTGCGTCGGCCTGACGTCTCGACGATCGAGAACGCCATGAGCTGCGGCTGCGAGAGTCTACACGAGAATCACCCACCGTGGCGACACACTGCCCGAGCGATTGTGCGCGCCTGATAACGGGGGTTCCGTCGAATTGGGCGATGGGCCAGGCGGCGAGTCTCATGCGGCCTATCGTCTCCCTGAAATCTTCTGCGTCGCGATCGTGTCGATCCGTCCGTTCCTGAGCCCGACATTGGCAACCACGTCGTAGGAGGTCACCAGCCGCGCCGAGCCGCGCCGTTGACATAATTT
>DATIEW010000264.1:0-4638 GCA_035455585.1 Vicinamibacterales bacterium
GCCGACGAGAAGGCGACGAACGGCCGGACACCGACGGCGCCCGCGCCGAGCAGGTTCGATTCGTCCCCGGTGGGGAATCTCACGTCGAGTCCGGCCGCCAGCGCCCTGGTGCCCTCCCGCAGCACCGTGCCCTTGCCTCGGACGACGATGTCGCCGATGCCGGTGGCGCTGCCTTCCGCGAAGAACTGTCCGCTCGATCCGAACCCGCCGATGCTGTTGGGATCGACGAAGTAGTGGACGTGCGTCTGCGATCCGGTGCCGACCCGGTGGATGGTTGCGTTCGAGAGGAGGGACAACCGGGTGGCCACGAGCGGCACGGCCAGCGAGACGTCCACGCGATCCGTGATGCCGTAGGTCAGCGCCCCGCTGAACTGGCTGATGCTCGCCTCGATGGTGTTCATTGTCGCGATGACGTCCGCCCGGCCGCCCCCCAGTTCCGGGTTGTCGTGCGTGAAGACGGCCGGCACAGAGACGAGCGGCACGCCGTCGAGGCGGTCGAACGAGAAGAACTGCTGGTTGAACCCGAAAGCGAGCCGCCCGCGCCCCACGGTCTCGCCGCGCTCCGTGAGGATAGGGCCGAAGCTCTGGGTGGACCGCACGAAGGTGCCTGTGGCCGGATCGAATCTGTAGGTGAAGCCGGAAGCTGGCGAGGGCAGCGGCAGGGAGGCGAGCTGGCTCGTCAGGGCGATGTTCACGAGATCGAAGTCCGAGTGGAAGGCACTGTTGAAATGTGCCGCGTGCGTCGTTCCGTCGAGCGTCACGTCCTCGCTGGCCACGACCAGGCCGTTCGGTCCGAAGATGTCCGAGAACAGCGTGGCCAGGGCGGCCGGCCGCCCTTGCGCCGCCGCCGGCGTCGAGACGAGCACCACGAGTCCCACAGCGAGCATCGCGATCCTGCACAGTTTCATTGGTCCATCCTGTCCTGAGTAGATTCGGGGGCCAGTCCTCTTATCGGAGGATCCGGGCTTCCACCATCACGGCGCATCCTCGCTCCGGAGGGCAGGGACTCTCGCGGGCCTGATTCCGACAGCAGGTTCATCCGAGGGAGTGACCTCGCAACCGCGAACCGCGAATCTTCACCGCAGCGGCTCGAAGCGGATGTCGTCGATCACCCACTGGCTGCCGGCGCGACGGAGCGTCATCGTGGTCCGCGTGTTGGTGCGCAGGCGCTGGCCCTCGACCGTCACCAGCTCGTAGCGCCGGTCGAATGTCGCCGTCGCGGTGCCGTCGGCTACCGTGATGCGGGGGTTCTCGATCTCCACGTCGATCCGTCTGGCATACTGGAACTCGTTGGCGATGGCGGTCTGCTGCGCGCCGCCAAGCGTGGGCCAGAGGCGCTTCAGGTTCTCCAGATTGCGCGACTCCAGGGCGGCCCTGTATCGGCCCAGGAGGTCGCCGATCAACTGCTCTGGCGATGGCATCGGCGGCGCGGCAGCCGGGGGCGGAGCCGGCGTTTGAACAGGCGGGGAGGCTGGTTTCGACACGGGTGGCGAGGGTGGCTGAATCGGCCGCTCTGGCTTGGCGACGGCGCCGGGAACACCCGTCGGGGCGCCCGGCTGCACCGCAGGAGCGGGCGGCAAGGCGGGTTTCGGTTCCGCCGCAGCGGGCTGCGGTGGTGGCGCGGCCTGCTGCCGGCTGGCGTCCGCGCGCGCACGGTCGGCGCGCGCGGAGGCTTCGGCCCGCGCGGCAAGCTCGGCGCTGCGATACAGACCGCTCGCCTCGTAGAACTTGACCGTGGCGTCGCCGGTCCGCCCGGCTTTGAGAAGGCGCTGCGCCTCCTGTTCGGCGGCCAGCGCCGACCCGTAGGGAGCCGCGGCAAGTGCGGATGCTTTCGCGGCGCCTGCCGCGGTTTTCGCCTGCGCCATCCTCGCCCGCGCTTCCTGCGCGCTCCGTCCGCGCGACCGTGCCGCGCTTTCCTGCATCAGCCGCTGCGCTTCGGCGTTGGTCGGGGCGATGGCCAGCACGCCGCCCGCGGCCTTGGTGGCTTCCTCGTACCGCCCCGCTTCGGCGTGCGCGCGCGCCTCGCGCAGTCCCGACTCCACGGCGACCTCGGTTTCATGTACGCGATCGCGAAGACGCCGCGCCTCGAGATTGTTCGGGACGCGAGCGAGCACGTCTTCGGCCTGCCGCCGCGCCGTCGCATAATCGCCCGCCTGCAGCGCGAGGGCGGCCTGCTGGAGCAGGGCTCCGACCTCGGCTTCACTTTGCTGGCTGACAGCGGCGTCCGGCGCGGCGGGCTCCGTCTCAGGCGCCGGCGCGAAGGTCAGCCAGATGCCGAAGCCGCCGAGGATAGCAGCTGCGCCAATCGCCCCGACCGTGGCGACCATAATCCAACTGGACCCTCTGGCAGGAGCAGGTGCTGCGGGCGTCACGCCCTGCGCCGATGGCACGACTGCCGGGGTCGGTAATGGCGACGGCATCCCCGGCCCGGTGACCGCATCGCTTCCGGTCACGGACGGCGGGCTGCTGCCGGGGTGGCCCGCAACGGGCCCGCCCGATCCCGGTCGAGACGCGACGGAGGGCGTGCCAGGGAGAACGGCGTATCCCGCCGGCGAATCCCTCATGGAGACCTGCTGACGGAGCAGCGACAGATCGCGGAGCATCTCGCCAATGTGCTGGTATCGTTCGTCGCGCGACTTGGCGAGCGCCCGATCGACGATCCGGGCGGCTTCCGCCGGCAGAGTGGGATCCAGTTTCAGCAGAGGCTCGGGAACCTCCTGCAGGATCTTGTACATCGTCGAGGCGAACGAATCCCCCTCGAACGCCTTCCGGCCGCCCAGCATCTCGTAGAGCACGACGCCCATCGAGAAGATGTCGGAGCGCTGGTCGGCGCGCTCCCCGCGGACCTGCTCGGGCGCCATGTAGTTGAGCGTGCCCATCATCATGTTGCTGTGCGTCAGGTCCGACGTGACCAGCCGCGCGAGGCCGAAGTCCAGCAATTTGACCCCGCCGCTGTCCGTAATGAAGATGTTGGCCGGCTTGATGTCGCGGTGCACGACTCCGCGGGCGTGCGCGTATTCCAGCCCCTCGCAGATCTCGATCGCGAGATCCAGCTTGCGGCCCAGGCCCGTTCGCGCGCCGTGGCTGAGGCGACGGTGCAGGTCCTCGCCCTCGAGGTACTCCATGGCGAGGTACGGTTGTCCCTCGTGCTCGCCGAGGTCGTGAATCGTGATGATGCTCTTATGGGTGAGCTGGCCCGCAGCCCGTGCTTCACGGAAGAAGCGCTCCCTCAACTCGGTATTGCCCTCGACAGAGGCCGAGATCAGCTTGAGCGCTATGATGCGATCGAGCAGGGGGTCGAAGGCCCGATAGACCACACCCATCCCGCCTTCGCCCAGTTTCTCCTTCAGCTCGTAGCGGCCGATGGTCTTCATCTCTGTCGAGATTTCGGGCGAGCGCCTCGACGCGGCGGACGGATGGCTGAGATACGACGGGTTGCAGCGGAATGCAACGGAATTTTGATGATATCAGCGCCGGGCTCGCGCCTCAAGGCGCGGGTGGGCACCACCTCCCTGGTTGACAGCCTCCTGTGGTATTCAGAGGACATCGCAGGGCGCGTCCGGGCGGCGATCCCGCGTAATTGAGCCATTCTCGCCGCTGGCGCCGGCTTTGCAGACAGCCTGACCATGACTCGACGTTTGCGCCGTATGTCACCCACGATCGCCGTCGCCGCGGCGATTGCAGCCACCGTGTCGCTCGCGGCCCAGACGCAGATCGAACTGCACAGCAACAGTTACACACCCGAGCAGGACGTGAAGCTCGGGCGTGAGGCCGCCGCAGAAGTACGCCGGCAGTACCCGATCCTGAACGACCACACGGTCGACCGGTTCGTCGAGCGCGTCGGCCAGCGGCTCGTGGGCGAGATTCCAGAGGAGTTCCGGCAGCCGGCGTTCCAGTACTCGTTCGACGTCATCAACCTGAAGGAGATCAACGCGTTCGCGCTGCCCGGCGGTCCGATGTTCCTCAATCGCGGCATGATCGAGGCCGCCCGTGCAGATGCGGAAGTGGCGGGTGTCATGGCGCACGAGCTGAGCCACGTGATTCTCAGGCACGGGACCGCGCAGGCGTCGAAAGGTCAGAAGTTCCAGCTCGGCGCGCTGGCCGGACAGGTGATTGGAGCTATCATCGGAGGTACGGCGGGCGGTGCCATCGCCGAGGGAACGCAGTTCGGTCTCGGAGCCTACTTCCTCAAGTACAGCCGGGAGTACGAACGCGAGGCGGATCTGCTGGGCGCCCGGATCATGGCGCGCGCAGGGTACGACCCGCGGCACATGGCGAACATGTTTCGCACGATCGAGCAGCAGGGAGGAAACCGCGGCCCCGAGTGGCTGAGCAGCCATCCCAATCCGGGCAACCGGTACGAGGCGATCAACCGCGAGGCGGCGTCGCTCGCGATCGACGGTGTGGCGAACACCGGTCCCGCATTCGAGTCTACGCGGGCGCGTCTCGAAGAGATGCCGCCGGCGCCGTCGGCCGCGGAGGTCGCCAGAGCGCGGCAGCAGGGTGAGGCGCAGCCACGTGGGACGAGCGCGGGCGCGGTGGAGGTTCCCCTGCCGTCGAGCCGGTGGCGGACCTATCGCCCCAAAGAGTTCCTTGCCGTCAGCGTGCCCGCCAACTGGCAGCAGATCGCGCGCGGCA
>DATIEW010000265.1:0-2181 GCA_035455585.1 Vicinamibacterales bacterium
CCGGGAGACATGGCGCTGCAGCGGGATGTAGAGGAGCATCATCACGCCGAGCACGACGAACATGCCGAGTGCGAGCGCCTGGCCGAGATGCGGGTTGTCGAGCACGTCGCCGGAGAGGAAGAAGCCGATCTGGATCGGCACGAGGTTGACGCCGCCGGCGGTGAGCCCGTAGGCGGTGGCGTACGCGGCAAACGAGTTGCCGAAGAGCAGGATCATCGCGCCAAGGAGCGACGGGGCGAGGATCGGGAAGCCGACGTGGAGCCAGAACTGCCGCGACGAGGCGCCCAGCCCGGCAGCGGCCTCCCGCCACTCGCGTCGCAGCCCCTCGATCGCGGGCGAGATCACGAGCACCATCAGCGGGATCTGGAAGTAGAGGTACGCGAGCTCGACGCCTGTCTTCGAGAAGAGCGAGAAGCCGTGGTCGTACGGGTTGATGCCGAACTGCTCGGTCAGGAACTGGGTCACGATCCCGATCGTCCCGAGCGTGGCGATGAACGCGAACGCGAGCGGGATGCCGGCGAAGTTGGCGGCCACGCCGGAGAACGTCGTCAGCGACGTCCGGATCCAGCGCGGCGTCCCGTCGCGGATCGCGGAGTACGCGATCAGCAGCCCGAGCGCGCCGCCGATGAGCGCGGTGACGATGCTGATCTCGATGCTGTTCCGGAACGCCGACCGGTAGGGCTCGTCGAACAGCGTCGACAGGTTGTCGAGGGTGAAGCCGCCCTCGACGTCCTTGAACGCGCCGACGAGCACCTGTCCGGCGGGCAGGAGCAGGAAGAGGAGGGCGTAGAGAAAGAACGGCACGACGCCCAGCCAGGCGAGCGACAGGCTCCTCCGGCCGCCTCGCGGCGGCCGGAGGAGCTCGTCGTGTTCGACGGTCGTCGCCAGGGTCTACGCGCCGACCTTGGCCGGCCACTCGGAGGCGATCTTCGCGCGGCCGTCCGTGCTCTGCTTGGCGTTGGCGAACTTCACCTGCGCGTAGGCGGCGGGCGCCGGCAGCGCGGCCAGGAGCGGCTTCGGGATCACCTTCCGGTTCGCCATGTCGGTGAAGAGCGCCGGGTGCGAGTACCCCTTCAGCCAGAGCAGCTGGCCCTGGTCCGAGTAGAGGAACTCCTGCCAGAGCCGGGCCGCAAACGGGTGCGGCGCCGTGGCGTTGATGGCCTGGCAGTAGTAGGCGCCGTAGACGCCCGCCGACGGGATCGACACCTTGATCTTCGCGCTCGGGAACTCCTTCACGTAGGCGAGGTTCAGGTAGTCCCAGTCGATCACGATCGGCGTCTGCCCGGACGCGATCGTCTGCGGCGTCGCCTGGACGGGGATGAAGTTCCCCGCGCTCTTGAGCCGTGCGAAGTAGTCGATTCCCGGCCCGACGTCGCTGAGCGAGCCGCCGTTCGCGAGCGAGGCCGAGAACACACCCGCGATGGCAGAGCCCGAGCTGAGCGGGCTGCCGTTCAGGGCGACCTTGTTCCGGTAGTCGGACTTGAGCAGGTCGTTCCAGGTCTTCGGCACCGTGCTCACGACCGCGGTGTTGACTCCGAACGAGATCACGCCCCAGTAGTCGGCGACCCAGAAGCCGCGGCCGTCCTTCATCGCCCGCGGCACCGTGGCGAACTTGCTGTTGAAGTACTTGGCGTACAGGCCCTCGTTGGCGCCGGCGATCGCGAACGAGGGGCTGACGTCGAGCACGTCGGGTGCCCGCGGGTCGTCCTTCAGGGAGCGGACGGCCTGGTTCTCCTGCGCCGACGACCCGTCGGGGTTGTCGTTCGTGATCGGGACGCCGTACTTCTTCGAGAACGTGGACATGATCGCGCCGTAGTTGGCCCAGTCGGGCGGCAGTGCGATCGTGTTGAGGCGCCCTTCCTTCTTCGCCTCGGCGACGAGCTCCTTGAGCGTCATGTCCTTGCCGCGCAGCGGCACCGTCGCCTGCACACGCTTCTTGAGCGCCAGCGCCGAGGCCGGCGTCGCGAGGATCGTCAGCCCGAACCCGGCCGCGAGCCCTCGCTTGAGCAGCTTCGAGCGGTCGACGCGCTCTTCCTCCAGCCGTCGAAAGAACTCGTACTCCTGCTCCTGGAAATCTTCCATGGCACCCTCCTGAGGTGGATGCCCGATGCTACGAGCGCGCCCGAGCCGATGCAATAGGGTCGGTCTGACGGGATGGACGCCTGGAGCGCTCGGGGGACC
>DATIEW010000266.1:0-2225 GCA_035455585.1 Vicinamibacterales bacterium
AGATGGTCAGCGTGGCGAATCCCAGCGTCAGGCCCGACAGCGTGAAGAGGCTCAGCAGCCGGTGGATCGGACGGTTGCGGCCGTAGTTCGGAAAGACGATGGTCTCGAGACCCAGCAGCAGCAGGGCGGCGATCCCGACCCAGAACAGCGTGGTTCCCACGGAACGGGCGACCGGAAACGCGTGAGGCCCGCGGGAGAAGTAGCCGGAAAGGGGGGTCAGGAGCACGGCCACCACGGCGAGCCCGGCGCCCATGTAGACATATCCCATCGGGTTGCGCTTGGCTGACGCCAGCGACGAGATCCACTGATGCCGGATGTCGAAGGGGGTCGGGTAGGCAGCCACGGCGAGCGTGATCGCGATGCCGAAGCACAGGATAATCGCAGGACAGAGCAGCCCCAGAACGATCCCCGGCGGCAAGTGGCCGCGCCCGTAGCTGCGACACCGCTCGAGGACGCTCCGACGGGCGCTCATCGAGTGGAACTATATCGGCCGGTCAACGGCCGTCAAGTCAGATGATCGGCCAGCGCGGGCGGCCGGGGGTCACGCCCGTGCGGGCCAGCAGCTTCTCGCCGATCTCCTGGACCTTGCCGTAGAGGCGCGCCTCGTCCACGAACGTCTGGCGGTAGGCGTCGATCACCACGCGGCCGTCGACGATGACCGTGTGCACGCTGCGGCCGTCGGCGTTGTAGACGAGATTGTTGATCGGGTTGAACAGCGCCTGCCACTCCGGGCGCTGGGTGTCGAACAGCACGAGATCGGCCTTCTTGCCGGCCTCCAGCGAGCCGATCTCGTGGCCGACCCCGAGCGCTTGGGCGCCGGTGAGCGTGGCCAGCTCCAGCGCGGTCTCGGCGGGAATCTGCTTCATGTCCTGACGGGCGTCCTTGTACTGGATGGCGGCCATGTTCGCCGCGCGCACGATGTCGAGGTGGTTGCAGTTGTTCGGCGAGTCGCAGCCGAGCGCGACCTTGACACCCCGGGCCAGCAGCTCGGGCAGCCGTCCGTGCTCGCCCACGCCGCGTCCACCCTTGGCGGCGGTGACCGGACACATCGCCGCCGTCGCGCTCGCGCGCGCCATGGCGTCCATTTCGGCCTCGTCCAGGCCGAGGACGTGGGCGAGCACGACGTTGCGTCCGAGCACGCCGATTGACTCGAGGTACTGGGTCGGACTCGGGCTCCCCAGGCGGCTCAGGGATTCCTGGCGCGCCTTCGCCCCGCTGTTGTGGTGCAGCGTCAGGCAGGTGTCGTGATCGTCGGCGACGCGCTTGAGGGCGCGGAGCAGGTCGGCGGTGCACGTCTCGATGGAGAACGGCATGGCCCAGGCCCGCAGCCGGCCGTTGAGGCGACCGTGCCAGGCTTTCAGGAAGGACGCCGTCCGGTTGATCGCCTCCTGCGTCGCGTACCGTGGCAGCGGGATCGGCGCCTCCAGATCGGTGACGCCGTCGCCCAGGATCGCGCGGATGCCGGCGTCCTCGTAGGCCTGCAAGCAGGCGTCCGGGAACTTCGTGCTGCCGGGGTCCACGAAGCAGACGGTGCCGTTCTTCAGCAGCTCCAGCAGGCCGAGCAGCGTGCTGGCGTGTTCCTCCTCCTCGGTCATGGCCAGCTGCAGCTTGAAGACCGTGCCGAGCGGGCTGCCGACGTCGTCGGGGAAGATGCCGCGCACGACGTGGCCGTAGCTGATGTGCATGTGGCCGTTGACGAACCCGGGCGTGACGACCAGGTGGCGGGCGTCGATCACCCGGTCGGCGCGGGCGGCGGCCAGCTCGGCGGCCTTGCCGACCTGGCGGATGTGGCCGTCCTCGATCAGGATCGAGCCGTCCTGGATGATGCGGCGCTGCGGGTCGACCGTGACGACGTAGCGGGCGTGGTCGATCTTCAGGCTAGGCATGGGCCGTATCTTGCCACGCCTTGCCGAGACGGTATATGGTCGGGTCCATGCACGACACTCAGCGCATCACCGGCGTCCTGTCCCCGGTCGTCACGCCCTTCAAGGCCGACCTCTCGCCCGACCCCGAGCGGTTCGTGCGTCAGTGCCGCTGGCTCCTGTCGCAGAACGTCGGGCTGGCGGTGTTCGGGACCAACTCGGAGGCGAACTCGCTGTCGGTCGAGGAAAAGATCGAGCTGCTCGACCGGCTGGTGGGCGCGGGCGTCGACCCGGCCCGGATGATGCCGGGCACCGGCTGCTGCGCGCTGACGGACTCCGTGCGGCTGACCGCACATGCCGTCA
>DATIEW010000267.1:0-2248 GCA_035455585.1 Vicinamibacterales bacterium
AGACTGAATGACAACCGGCGCTCACGAATACGCCGTGCAGCATTCCGCGTTTCGGGGGCGCAGAAAAAAAGCCCGTCGAGAGTGTCGTGTCGAGCGGCTCGTCCGGGAACCCCTTGCGTCCAGAATCCCGAGCTCACGGGCACAACTCCGGGAGGCGGGGATTAAGTCTGGACGACCGCCCGGAGTGCAAGCATCGCGCCCCTGTCATCGGCCTGGTCCCAGCCGCGGTTTTGCTGGGATTTCAATGCGTTATGGCGGGGTGGTCGGCCCGATACTGGTGGGCAGAATCCGGAGAATCGGATATCCTGCCGGGACGGGATCCAAATCCTTGAAATGTGACATGCCGCGCAGTTCTGGAAAGCGCCCGCTTGACAGCGGCCCCGCAACTGAATGAACATTCATTCATGCCGGCCATCGCGCCTCGACGCTCCCGCACGCCCCTCGTCCGCCTCGATCGGCCCGACAAGCGGGATGCGATCCTTCGCGCCGCCATCGATACGTTCGCCGCGCGCGGATTCTTCAACGCGCAGGTCGCCGACGTGGCCCGAGCGGCGGGCATCGCCGCCGGCACGGTCTACCTGTACTTCAAGGGCAAGGACGACCTCCTGATTTCCATCTTCGAGCGCACGATGAAGGAGGCGATCGCGGAGGGACGACAGCGCGTCGCGACGCTGACCGACCCAGTCGATCGCCTGCGGCAGATCGCGCGCCTGCACCTCGACCGCCTCGGCCGCGATCGCTCGCTGGCCGTCGTCTTTCAGGTCGAGCTGCGCCAGTCGACGAAGTTCATGGAGCGGTTCTCGGCCACCCAGCTTCGCGAATACCTCGGGATCATCCGCGACATCATCGCCGACGGGCAGGCGAAGGGCGTCTTCCGTCCTTCGGTGAATCCCACGCTTGCCGCAAAGCTGTTCTTCGGCGCGCTCGACGAGATGGCCACGAACTGGATCCTGAGCCGGCGTCAGTACGCGCTGGCCGGAGACACTGATGCGATCGTCGATCTCTTCGTCGGCGGCCTCGGCACGCCCTCGTAGCGTGGAGCGGGGAACCCGCGTGCCCGGGCGCCACATCCGGTCGGTGGCCGTTCTGGGCGCTGGCACGATGGGCGCGCAGATTGCCGCCCACTTCGCCAACGCGGGCGTCCCCTCGCTGCTCCTCGACGTCACGCGCGAGGCTGCGCGCGACGGTCTCGAGCACGCGCGTTCCCTGAGGCCTGACCCGTTCTTCACCGCGGCTGCGCGTGCCCTCGTGCGCACCGGCGGCTTCGACGAGGACCTCCCTGCGGTCTCGGGCTGCGACTGGATCGTCGAAGCCGTGGTCGAGCGGCTCGACGTCAAGCAGGCGCTGCTCGAACGCGTCGAACCCCACCGCGCTCCCGCGGCCATCGTCAGCTCCAACACCTCTGGGATTCCGCTGGCTGCGATCGCCGGCGGCCGCTCGGCGGAGTTCAGATCGCACTGGCTCGGCACGCACTTCTTCAACCCGCCGAGATATCTCCACCTGCTCGAGCTCATTCCCATCGCCGAAACCGACCCCGCCGTTCTGAATGACGTGGCGTCGTTTGCTGACAACCATCTCGGCAAGGGCGTCGTCATCGCGAAGGACACGCCCAACTTCATCGCCAATCATCTCGGCCTGCACGGCGTCCTCCAGGTGTTCCGCGCCATGTCCGCGGAAGACCTGACGATCGAGGAAGTGGATGCCATCACGGGCCCTGCGATCGGCCGGCCGAAGAGCGCCACGTTCAGGACGATGGACATCGCCGGGATCGACGTGCTGGCGCACGTGGCCGGCAATCTCGCGGAACGACTCGAGTCCGCCGAGGATCGCGAGCTGTTCGCCCTCCCCGCCCTCGTGTCCGAGCTGGTCGCGCGGGGCCGGGTCGGCACGAAGGCAGGCCAGGGCTTCTACAGGAAGGATCCAGACGGCGGGATCCTGACGCTCGACACGACGTCGATGGCCTACCGCCCGAAGCAGCCGGTGAGGCTGCCCTCCCTCGAGGCGGCGCGAGCGATCGAGCCGACGGGAGAGCGGATACGCGCGCTCTTCCTGGGCAAGGACAAGGTCGGGGCATTCCTTCGCAGCACGCTCGGATCGACGCTCGTCTACGCGGCGCGCGTCACACCGGCGATCGCATACTCCATCGACGACGTGGACCGGGCGATGCGGTGGGGATTCGGATGGGAGCTGGGACCGTTCGAGACGTGGGATGTCATCGGCGTCGCGCAGGTGCTCGAGGCCTGTGGCG
>DATIEW010000268.1:0-10112 GCA_035455585.1 Vicinamibacterales bacterium
CAGCCGTGCCGAGCGCGAGTTGTGGAAGGCGCCGGACGGTCCGGACCCGATCGCGAATGGCAAGCGTGCCGAACGCCTGATGGACCCGAGCGACGATCCGATGTGGACCTACGTCAGCCGCGACGGCGCGACCCTCCTCTACAACAACGCCGTCGTCGGCAGCCGCAACCTCTGGCTGCGGCCGATCGACGGGTCCCGGCCGCCGCGGCAGGTGACGACGGTCTCGGGCGATCGCGTCATGCACTCCTCGCTGTCGCCGGACGGCAGCCGCGTCGCCTTCGTCTCGAGCGCCAACGGCCAGGCGGACGTCTGGGTGCAGCGGGTCGATGGCTCCGGACTGAAGCAGCTGACCGACGACGGCGTCCCGAACAGCTGGCCGGTGTGGTCTCCGGATGGCCGGGCGATCATGTACACGGCCGGTCGTGAAATCAGGATCATCCGGGCCGACGGTGGAGCCCCGCGCACGATGATGAACGGCTTCTTCCGGGGCGACTGGATCGACAGGCCCGATGGCGCCGGCACGTGGGCCATCTCGTCGATCGAAGGGGACCGCGGCATCCGTCTGATCGACGTGGAAAAAGGCGTCGAGCTGTGGCGCGAACCGTACGCAACCGGCTATTCGCTGCCGATGTTCAATCGCGACGGCAGGGCCATCAGCTTCCCGTTCCCGGACGGCCCCGACCGACAGGACATCGCCGTGCTCGATACGGTGACCCGGCGGCGACGGATCGCCGTCCGCTTTCCGGAGCCGTTCGAGATCATGTTTCGCGCGAGCTGGATCCACGGGGATCGGGCCTTCGCCGTCAACCGTGTCCGATCCCGCTCGCACATCGTGCTGTTCGACGGTTTGCAGCCCTTCGCGCGCAATCCTTAGTGGACCGGTCTTGCGAAATGTCAATCTGTCCAGTTTCGCAAGGGTGTTGACAGGTTCACCAGGAGCTCAAGCCGCGACGGCGCCAGCTTGGACGGTGGCCGGCGCCCCTCCGTCGAGGCGGTACCCGAGATGGGTCCGCTGACGTCGTAGAACTGCGGAGAGCGATAGGACGGCTCGCCGTCGCTACGACGCGCTTCGCATGGTCAACCTCGAGGGAAGAGCGTTGGCGATCGCCGTGCGGGTGGTGAACAGTCAACCAGGACTCGATTCCATTATGCATGCGCGGTCAGGGTAGAGATGAAGGAAGGCGTAGCTGCGCGTCGGGTACCATGGCCTTCCGGCGGTGGGCTACAATCCTCCCTGTGATCGGCGGACCCTTCGCCGAAGCCCGATGGAGGCCACGACCTTGATCGGCAGACGACTTGGCCACTTCGAGGTCGCCGCAAAGTTGGGTGAAGGCGGCATGGGCGCCGTGTATCGCGCCACTGACACGAAGCTCGGACGCGACGTGGCGCTGAAGGTCCTGCCGATCGAGATGGCGTCGAGCCCCGAGCGGATCGAGCGTTTTCGTCGCGAGGCGAAAGCCCTCGCCGCTCTCGACCACCCCGGCATCGTCACGGTGTACTCCGTCGAGGAGGCCGACGGCGTCCACTTCCTCACGATGCAGCTCGTCGAGGGCCAGTCGCTCGACCGGCTCATCCCCGAAGGCGGCATGCCGATCGAGCGGCTGCTGACGATCGCAACCGACCTCGCCGAGGCTCTCGCCGCGGCTCACGAGAGGGGCATCGTCCACCGCGATCTCAAGCCCGCGAACGTCATGGTGGGCGCGAGCGGTCTCGTGAAGGTGCTCGACTTCGGCCTCGCCAAGATGAACCCGGCCGCGGAGTCCGCGAGCCCGGAGCTGCCCACGGCCCTGCATACCAGCGACGGCATCGTGGTGGGGACGGTGCCGTACATGTCGCCGGAGCAGGTCTCGGGGCGGCTTGTGGACCACCGGACGGACGTCTACTCCCTCGGTGTCGTCCTCTACGAGATGGTGAGCGGAAGGCGGCCGTTCGAGGGCTCGACCGCCGAGCTTGCCTCCGCGATCCTGCGCGACACGCCGCCGGCCATCACCGACCTTCGGCAGCACGTGCCGCCCGAGCTCGTCCGACTCATCCGGCGCTGCCTGGAGAAGGATCCGCGCCACCGGCTCCAGACCGCGCGTGACGTTGCGAACGAACTGCGGGAGATGGCGCGGCCGGCTTCGGCCGTATCCCGCGCCGCGACACCAGTGGACTCGGGCGCCGCCCGCCGCGAGGAAGGGTTCTGGGTCGCGGTGCTGCCGTTCAAGCACCGCGGCGCGGATCCCGGGATCGGGGCCCTTGCGGAGGGGTTGACGGAAGACATCGTCACCGGCCTTTCCCGCTTCTCCTACCTCCGAGTCATCGCGCGCGGCTCCACGACGCGGTACGTCGGCGAGGCGATCGACGTGCGTTCCGTCGGCCAGGAGCTCGGGGCGCGGTACGTGATGGAGGGCAGCATCCGTCAGGCTGGATCGACGCTGCGGGTGACCGCGCAACTCGTGGACGCGGCAACGGGCGCCCACCTGTGGGCTGAGACGTACAATCGGCCCTTTCAGGCCGACGCGATCTTCGAGCTGCAGGACGATCTCGTTCCCCGGATCGTGTCCACGGTTGCGGACTGGTACGGCATCCTGCCCCACAGCATGAGCGAGGCCGTGCGGAGCAAGCCGGCCGACCGGCTGAGTCCCTATGAGGCCTTGCTGCGCGCCTTCGGCTACTACGAGCGCGTGACGTCGGAGGAGCACGCTGTGGTGCGCCCGCTCTTGGAGCGAGCCGTCGCGCAGGGGCCGGGACATGCGGCGGCCTGGGCGATGTTGTCCATGCTGTACGGAGAGGAGCACCGGTTCGGCTGGAACGGCGAGCCCGATCCTCTCGGCCGCTCACTTCAGGCCGCGCGGCGTGCGGTCGAGGCCGCACCCTCCAGCCATTTCTCGCATCTCGCTCTGGCCCAGGCGCATTACTTCCGCAAGGAGATCGATGACTTCCGGCATGCAGCCGAGCGGGCCATCGTCCTCAACGCGATGGACGGAGCCACGGTCGAGTACCTGGCCCACCTGCTGGCTTTCGCCGGAGACTGGGAGCGCGGCTGTCATCTCGGAGACATGGCGCGGCAGCTCAACCCCCATCATCCGCCGTGGTACTGGGCGCTGCCCTTCCTCGACGCGTTTCGCAAAGGTGACTATCGTGCCGCCCGGACCTTCCTGCCGAAGGCCCATATGCCTGGACAGCACTACACGTATGCGCTGTTCGCGGCCCTCTACGGGCAGCTCGGTGAGCGCGCCGCGGCCGGGAAGGCCCTGCAGGAGTTGCTGGCTCTCAAGCCTGACTTCGCCGAGATCGCGCGCGACCAGTTCTCGAAGTGGTACCTTCCGGAGCTCGTCGAGCAGCTGATCGACGGTCTGCGCAAGGCCGGGCTCGGCGTGCCGCCGAGAGGCGAAGAATGAGGGGCCTGGCGCTGGTGTTGTCGATCCTCCTGGCCATGTGCCTCGTGACAGTACGCGCCGATGAGCAGCTGACGCTCACGAGCGGCGACGCGCGCCTGGCCGCCACTCTCCGGCTGCCGGCGGCGGGGTCGCGTCCCGTGCCGGCGGTGATCATCCTCCATGGCTCGGGCCGTGTCACGGCGGCCGATCTCATGGGTGGGCCCGGCCGTCGCCTCGCGGACATGGGACTCGCGGTGCTCGCCTATGACAAGCGCGGCGTCGGTCAATCGACGGGCGACTACTCGACCATCAACGCGGCCAACAGCGTCGCCATGTTCAATCTGCTCGCCGGCGATGCGCTGGCGGCCGTCGCCGTGCTCGGCGCGCGGCCGGAGATCGACGCACGCCGCATCGGACTCGTCGGCATCAGCCAGGGCGGCTGGATCGCGCCGCTCGCGGCCTCGCGCACGACCCGGGTCGCGTTCGTCGTTACGGTGTCCGCACCC
The DNA here is from genome assembly GCA_035455585.1 of Vicinamibacterales bacterium. Taxonomy (GTDB): domain Bacteria; phylum Acidobacteriota; class Vicinamibacteria; order Vicinamibacterales; family 2-12-FULL-66-21; genus DATIEW01. The sequence goes on from DATIEW010000268.1 coordinate 3,869, forward strand.
GCCGTCAGCGTTGGCGAAGAGATCGCCTACAGCCGACTGGCCGGCGAAGATCCCGGATCGATCACCGGGCTCTCCGACGAAGAGATCGATCGACGCATGTGCGCGTTCACCGGACCGCACGGCTACGATCCCGTGCCCACGCTCGAAGCGCTGCGTGTTCCGTCGTTCTGGGTCCTCGGCGAGAAGGATCGCAGCATTCCGCTGCGAAAGACCGTCGTAACGCTCTCCCGTCTCGCGGCGGATCGCGGGCGTCCGATCGCCACGCACGTGATCCCCGACGTCAACCACTCGCTGCGCCACGCCGAGACCGGCCGGCAGCCCGATTTCTGGCGCGCGATCGGGGACTGGCTGCGTGCTAACAGATTCGTCGATTGAGGCGAGACGATAGTCCGTCAGATGGATAGATCAGCAGATCCCACGATCGAGAGGTCAATCAGTATCGCCTCGTGGAGCGGCGCGCCTTCGACGAGCTGCATGGTCAGGAAATGGACGCCGTCGGCCTCTTCTACCGAGTAGACGGTGGCGATGCCTGGGTGATCGAGCGCAGCGAGCGCCTTCGCCTCGCGCTGGAACCGGTCGAGCCGGTCGAGGATAGGACGGACTAGCAACATCTGGCCCGTTCCCAGACCCTCCGCGCCCGGAGAGCCACCCGGGTCCACGGACGTGGCCCCTCCCGGATCCGTGAAACGGATCTGACCCGGCACGGTGTTTCACGCTGGGGTTACGCGGAGACTACTACGTAATCGACGAACGCTGAAAAAGCACTACCATAGCCGGGAATTCGGCGACAGACATGGCATTGCAACCGGGCATCCGCCTCGGGCCCTACGAAATCACCGCCGCCATCGGCGCCGGCGGTATGGGAGAGGTGTACCGCGCCCGGGATACGTCGCTGAACCGCGACGTGGCCGTCAAAGTACTGCGTGAGGCCGTAGCAGGCGACGCCGACCCTTCGGCAGGCTCGGGGTCGCCCCGAGCATCGTCGTGGGGCGACCGGCTGGCCCGCTTCCAGCGGGAAGCCGAGGCCCTGGCCGCGATGAACCATCCCAACATTGCCCAGGTGTACGGCTTCGAGAAGAGCGGCGGCACACCGGCTATCGTCATGGAACTGGTCGCCGGGCCGACGCTGGCGGACCGCATCGCGGCCGGTCCCATGCCCGTCGAAGAGGCTCTCCCTGTTGCCAGGCAGATCGCCAAAGCTCTCGACGCTGCCCACGAGCGCGGCATCATTCACCGCGATCTGAAGCCGGCCAACATCAAGCTGACCGACGAAGGCACGGTCAAGGTGCTGGACTTTGGTCTGGCCAAGGCCATGGAGCCGCCGGGCGGCGAGTCGAACGCCGACGCGGCGAGCTCGCCCACGTTCACGGCTCGAGGCACAGAGCTTGGCGTCATCCTCGGCACGGCGGCGTACATAGCGCCCGAGCAGGCCAAGGGGCGGCCGGTCGACAAGCGCGCCGACATCTGGGCGTTCGGCGTCGTGCTGTACGAGATGCTGACCGGCAGGCGGCTGTTTGCCGCCGGGAGCGTCGCCGAAACGCTCGGTCTCATCTTCAGCAGCGAGCCGGACATGGCCGCGCTGCCTTCGGGTGTGCCGAGCGCGCTGCGCACGCTCATCGGCCGATGTCTCGAAAAGGACGCCAGGCGTCGCCTGCGTGACATCGGCGATGCGCGCTGGGAGCTCGAGGCCGCCAACGCGCCATCGGGCGACGTTGCGGCATCACGCCCGCCGACCGTGCTGGCGTGGCTGCCCTGGGGCGTGGCCACCGCAGCCATCGCGCTCACGGTGTGGGCCCTGTCGGCGCGGACGCCTGCGACACCGGCGACGAGCGGCGCCGGGCACTTCACAATCGAGCTTCCGGCCGGGGCCGAGCTCGTCACGAGGGACGTGCCTTCCCAGAACTTGGGCCCGCTCGCCGTGTCACCGGACGGACAACGGGTGGTCTACGTCGCTCCGAACGGACGCGGAACTCAGCTCTTCGTCCGTGCGATGACCGATCTGACTCCGCGGGCGCTCGCCGGAACCGACGGCGGGCGCATGCCGTTCTTCTCTCCCGACGGGCAGGCAATCGGCTTCTTCGCGGAAGGCAAGCTCAAGAGGATACAGGTCTCCGGTGGGACGCCTGCTACGCTCGCCGATGCCCCGAGCCCGGCGGGAGGAAGCTGGAGCCCGACCGGAGAGATCGTGTTCGCTCCGGCCTTTGAGGGCCTCTTCACGGTGTCGGCAGCGGGCGGAACCCCACGTCAAGTGACCACGCTCGACTCGACCGCGGGTGACGACCTGCATATCGCGCCTCAGCTCATCGACGAGGGCCATCTCGTGCTCTTCACGGTCGTCGCGTACAGCCGGGAGACGTCGGAAATCGTCCTGGTGAATCTCGGGACCGGTGAGCGGCGACTCGTGCAGGAGGACGCCTCGTTCGCACGATACATTCCTGCCGCCGACGGCACGGCCGGGCAGCTGCTCTTCGTGCGAGGCGAATCGCTCATGGCGGCGCCGTTCGACCCCGCCCGCGGAGAGCACGCCGGTACGGCGATTGCCGTCATCGACGGCGTTCACGCGAGGGAGTTCGACGTCTCGGCGAGTGGAGTGCTGGTCTACGCGCCCAGCTCGGGGAAGGCGCCCGACTACTCGCTGGTCTGGGTGGATCGATCCGGGGCCGTGACACCGATTACGGACTTGCCACGGGGCTATGAAGATCTCCACCTGTCACCGGACGGTCGACGCGTCGCCGTGACAATCGAGGAGTCCGGGCCCGATTCGCCGGCCCACGTCTGGCTCGCCGACACCGCGGCAGGCACGCTCTCACGGTTCACTTTCGAAGGCCTCAGTCGCGATCCGGTCTGGGCGCCGGATGGCCGGACCATCGTGTTCGGCTCCAAGCGGGGCGAAAGCACGTTCGGTCTGTACGTCCAGCGTGCCGACGGGAGCTCACCGGCCGAGCTCGCCTGGGCCAGCCCAATTCCGATCTGGCCGGACCCGCAGTCCTGGACGCCGGACGGCCGGACGATCGTCTTCACCACGAAAGCCGCCAAGACGCGCGATGACATCTGGACGCTCTCGCTCGACGATGGCACGGCGCGTCCGTGGCTCGCGACGCCGACCGTCGAGTGGGCCGGCCGCCTGTCGCCCGACGGCCGGTGGATGGCCTATAACGCGATCGAGGCCGGCGTCGAGCAGGTGTACGTCCAGCCGTATCCCGGACCCGGGGCGAAGCGGCTGGTCTCGGAGCGCCGCGGAACCAACCCGATCTGGTCCAGGGACGGCCGCGAGCTCTTCTACCGGCGCGGCGACGAGCTGCTCGCCGTCGCCGTGGACACGCGCGACGGCTTCTCGGTGAGCAAGCCAACCGTGCTGTTCTCCGGCCGCTACCGCCTCACCGGCCGGGACTACGCCGTCTCGCCCGACGGCAACTGCTTCGTGATGATGCTGGCCAACGAGCCGCGAACGACCAGCACGATACGCGTACTGCTCAACTGGTGGCAGACGCTCGACACGCGGCTCGCCGGCACGCGGTAGCGCCGCACCTGCTGGGCGTCTCGAACTCAACGGCTGAGGACTCGCGCGGCTGCGAGAAGTGTTGTCGTCGCTCACACACCCGAACATCAGCGCTTGGAAGACCTGTTGCCCAGTGAGGGGAACGGCGGTCCCGACGACCCGTATGTGCTGCTGTCTCCCCGACAGTTGGCGGACTGCTGGAGACGGGCAAAGCTGATGCAGAAGGGGGCATGGATCGGGATGCGAGCCAGATCCGGCAGGACTTTGCGCGGGACGGGCTGGATACGGACGGTTTGCTCTCGCAACGTGAAGCCGTACGCCAGAACAGAATTCGGCGGTCGCGCAATCCGGATCTCGATGGCCGGCTCGTAGTTGACGTCGCTCTGCACCGCGTGAAACGCGGGGAGCTGTGACCCGGGGATTGGCTCCGCGACGCAGGATTGCCAATAGCTCATCGAGTGGAACCGTCGCGCGTCCGGAAATGTCCGACAGATTCCGCATCAAGTGTGGAATCTGTGTATTCCCGGACGAGTCGACCCAGACGGCTCCAGACGGTCCATATGCGATAAGGTAGATACCCGGGCTTCGTTCGGTGCGCTGTAAGAACAGGAGGACGAGATCTCCTGGTTCGAGCAGGCGCTGCAGGTACTGCGACGACACTTCTCGACCCCCGACATCCACGGTGCCGCCTGGCTGCCGAATAACAATGACTGCGTTCGGCTTCCGGGTGTTGTCGCCCTTCAGAACTTCCACAGGTTGGACGTGTTGGTAGCGCCGAACAAACTCGCGGCCATCTGGCAGCGTCTCCAGCGTCGGCGGCGACGTCTTTGTGACCCGCGCCAGGACCACCAAGTCGACAGTCTGCGCCATCTGACGCAGCGTCGGCGGCAACGGGGCGAAATGAATCTTCGGTTCTGTTGAAACGCGCTGCCCTTGCGGATGTGCCAGCAGCGATGAACGCGAGGGAAGGAGTCCGACGCAGGCGAGAACCAGGACGACCGTTCCGATCCTGATCGCGATCATTGGCGCCTCCCTGTGATGAGGCCCGACTCTCGTACTACTCGTTCACGGTCTTGTCAAGCTGATCAGTCTAATCTATCACCCCGCTACTTGACCTTCCACTCTTGCACGCTGGGCGATTATCCCGGCTGGACGATAGGACGGATGAAGGCGCTTTTCGCGGCCGTTCCCGTGCGCGCCCAGCCGGTTAACGGATCCGCCTTATCGGACGCGCCCCCTCGGCACAGCTGTCGACGTTCTGGATGCCGGCGTGTCCCTGCGTCAGCTGTGTGGCGGGTCGGGTCGGATCCGGGTCTGATAAGAAGCAGTTCCGTTAACTCGAGCGGATGGTCCAGGCGGCGAGCCCGCTGAGAGGCCCTTTATGCTTCCTATCGTCCGGTTCTTCAGGCGACGCCTCGCTCTCGCGGTTGACCCGCGAGGCCATCGGAGGACGGCGGCTTCGACGTGATGGTTGAATTCTGCTGTTTCAGCGCAAGCTGCGGTTCGAGGTCGGTGATCCTCTTCGCTTGCTCCTCGAGCTGTTTGCGAAAGGGTTCGTTCTGGTCTCGCAGCCGTTCGATTTCCTTCGCCTCGCGATCACGCCTGTCCCGCGTTGGCTCGTCACGTCGCGACCGCTTCCTGCGCCCTCGTGCCATCGCCGGGAGGGTAGGAAATTCAGCTACAAACGTACAGAAAGTTCGTCGTCGTCGAGGCAACGGTCTTCGTGCGCCGCCGGAGAAGCCGTCTGAGCCGAACGTGGCCGATACAGCTCCCGACAACGACACGAGCTGATTGCGTGCGTCCCAGGTGTACATCCGCACGCCCTCGTCGGTGAGATTTCCGTTTCCATCGTCGGGGAACGAGGTGAAGTCCCACGTAGCAACCTGGTTGGCGTCGTCGTACGTCGCCGACTTCCGTCAGCGCTCGCGTTCCCGATCGTCTCGCTGGGCGGTGGTGGGCTTGGCCGCGGGAAGCGCCAGCGCGGCCAGGCCGTCGTTGAGCTGGACGATCACGTACTGCCGGCCTTCGTGCATCCAGCTCGAGAGGCCGTACATGGTCGGCCCGGGAATCTCGACGGCGCCGAGACGCTCGCCGGTTTTCTTGTCGAGCGCGAAGAGATTCCACTTGTTGTCGCTCGTCACCCCGGTCGCCAGGAGCAGCGTCGGCGTGACGGTCATCACCGACCAGCCCGCGCGGCCGCGGTTCGCCGGCACGTTCGGCACGCCCTTCAGGAGCGGGTGGTTCCTGATGGCGTCCTGCTCCTTCTGGGGCGCCTCGCCGTTGGGGATCACCCACAGGTGCTCGCCGGTGTTCATGTCGATGGCGGTGATGCGGCCGACTGGTCCCCTCCAGATGGAGAGCCCGTCGATCTGCGCGCGGTCGGGTCGAATCAGGTTGTCGTCGCGGCTGGCGGCGGCCCCCACCGCGCGCGACCACTCGGAATGCGTCCTCCCGGTCGGCGGCGTCGCCGTGTCGAGCGGCGAGTCCTTGCCGGGCATGAGCGAATACTCGGAGCAGCCGCTGCTCGACGCGATGTAGTAAACGCCCTGCACCGGATCGGCCACACCGGGGCTGTAGATGTTCCCGCCGCCGCCGCCCCCCGGACACGAGTAACCTGCACCCGGCCACTTGGAGTCGGGCCTGCCGGCAACGACCGGCGGATTGAAGATCGGAACGAAGAGATTGTTCTGCTTCGCGTACTCGTAGGCCTTCTGCCGGATCTCCGGCGTGTAGTCGATCAGATCC
>DATIEW010000269.1:0-8471 GCA_035455585.1 Vicinamibacterales bacterium
CCGTCCTGTTGTGATCTGTTCAGCTCTGACTCCTATCTTCTGATCTCCTGATCTTCTGATCTCCTGTTCCCATCTCCTGATCTCCTGACCTCCTGTGCTTATCCCCGATCGCGAGCAGCTCGCGATTGGTCCGCCAGTACCACGTGCCGTCGACGAGCGCTGGCGAGGCTAGCACCTGGGCGTTCAGCTCGTTGACGTGCAGGAGCTTGAACGTCGGTCCGGCCTGCACGACGAACGTCTGGCCGCGGTCGTTGGTGAAGAACAGCTTGTCGCCGACGGCCACCGGCGACGCGGAGAATCCTTCCCGCGTCGGTTCGCCGAGGCGATCCTGGTACATCAGCTTGCCCGATTTGGCCTCGAACACCGTCAGCACGCTCTGCATGTCGTTGATCATGTAGAGCAGATCGCCGTGGATGATCGGCGATGGAACGAACGGCGATCCCTTGGGAGAAGACCACTCGATGTGCGTGTCGGTGACGTCCCCCTTGCCGCCCGGACGGATGGCCAGCGTCGGACCCGCGCGGCCCGCCGAGCAGAACACGAGGCCGTGGCCGACGACCGGGGTCGGGATGACCTCGCGGGTCATGCCGCGCGCGCTCCACAGCTCCGCGCCCGTCGCCGGATCGTACGCATGGACCCTGCCCTGGCCGTTGACGACCAGCTCGTCGCGATCGCCGGTGGTGATCATGACCGGGGTTCCCCAGCCAACCGACGCGGTGCGATCGGTCTTCCAGATCAACTTGCCGGACTTCGCGTCGAAGGCGGCGACGAACGCCCCGAGGTTCTCGGTGCCGCTGTGATCCTGATACAGGAAGACGCGATCCTTGTAGAGCACGGGGGAGCCGGCGCTGCCATGGTAGTTCCGCAGGTCCCCCAGCTTCTGGTGCCACAGCAGCTTGCCGCTGAAATCGAACGCCGCCAGGCCGTGCGTGCCGAACGACGCGTAGACGCGCTGGCCGTCCGTCGTGGGCGTCGCGGAGGCATGACTGTTCTTCTGGTAGATGTGCTCGACGCCGGTCGACGGCACCGCGGCCTGCCAGATCAGCCTGCCGTCCGTGCGGCTGAACGCCAGCATCGACAGCTTCGTTCCGCCCTCCTCCGCCGTCGTGAGGAACAGGTGGTCCTTCCAGACGATCGGCGAGGAATGACCACGGCCCGGCACCGGCACCTTCCACCTGACGTTCGTCGTGTCCGACCATGTGTCGACGTAGTTGCCGCCAGCGACGTAGCCCTGGCCCGAGGGGCCGCGCCATCTCGGCCAGTAGTTCGCACCCTCGCCTTCGACAGGGATCAGGGAAACCTCATCTGGAGCTGCGCTGAGTGCGAAGCTGGTCGCGAGCGCGCCGAGTAGCACAGCAACAGGCGGAGCAATGCGGGTAGAAATCCTCATCCGCACATGATAGATCGCCTGATCCCTTCTGCCTTCTCCCTTATCCCCTCAGGCTGCGCGCAGCCTGCTACGGCTCGCGCAGGGCCACGACGGGATCGACGTGCGAGGCGCGCCGCGCCGGGACCCAGCTCGCGAGCAGGGCGGCCGTCGCGAGCACGAGCGCCGCGCCCAGCAGGCTGAGAGGATCGGCGGCGCCGACGCCGTAGAGCTGGCTCTCCAGGGCGCGCCCGGCCCACAGCGCCAGAAACAGCCCGGCGCCAATGCCGGACCCGACGAGCCCCAGGCTCTCGCGCACCACCATCCGGCTGACCTCCGGGGCGGTGGCGCCCAGAGCCAATCGGACTCCGATCTCGCGCGTGCGCCGGCCCACGATGAACGCCATCGTTGCGTAGAGTCCGATCGCGGCGAGCAGCAGCGCGACCGACGCCAGCGTCACGCCGATCGCGCCGACCATCCGTTCGTCGGCGATGTTGCGCTCGGCCTGCTCGCCGAGCGTGGACGTCCGCGCGATCGCCATCGCGGGGCCGGCAGCCGCGACGGCCCGGCGCAGCTCATCCAGCCGGCCGGTCCAATTCGGCGCGAGCCGGGCATGAATGACGCCTCCGCGAACTGGCGCCTGCGCGAACGGAACATAGAACGAGGGGCGAGGCTCCTCGCGGACCATCCGGTAATGAACGTTCGCGGCGACCCCCACGACTTCGATGTCGTACGGGCCGCTGTCGAGCCAGCGGACGAACCGGCCCACCGCCGCGCCGCCGGGCCAGAACCGCCGGGCCATCGCCTCGTTGACGATGACACGCCGCGGCGTCTGCCCGACGTCCCGCCCGTCGAATTCCCGGCCCTGCAGGACGGGAATACCCATCGTGTCGAAGTATCCAGGCGTGACGAGGACGAAGTTGAGCTCCATGTCCTCGTCCGGCTGTGGTGAGTACCCCTGCACGTCAACCGACATTCGTGACCCGCCGAAGTCGAGCGGCATGACGTGCGCGACGGCCGCACGCTCGACGCCCGGCAGTGCCGACACACGGCGAAGCGCCTCGTCGAAATAGGTTCTGGCGGCAGCCGGGTCCACGCTCGTCGTCGCGGGCGCGACCTCGATCACGGCAATGCGGCTCGCGTCGAAGCCCAGGTCGGTCGACCTCAGGTTCTCCAGCGTGCGCACGAGCAGTGCCGCGCCCGTGACGAGGGCCATCGCCAGCGCGAACTGCGCCGCGACCAGGCCGCGCCGCGGCGTGCGACCCCGGGTGGTACTGGTCCGGCCATCACCCAGCATCGCCGCTGGCTGCCGGAACGTCAGCCGCAAGGTCGAGAGCAGCGCGACGATGATGGCGGCTGCCAGCGAGAAGAGGAGTGCGGCGCCCACGACTCTCAGGTCAATCGGCGTCGCAACCGATACGGGACGGCCGAAGATGGCCATCAGCGCAACCGCCCGATCCTTCATCGCCGCTGCAATCACAACACCTGCCATGCCCGCGGCAGAAGCCAGCACGAGCGCATCGAGGAGCAGCAGGCGCACGATCTGGCCACGAGCCGCTCCCAGAGCCGAGCGCACGGCGAACTCGAGCCGGCGGGCTTCGGTCCGGACGAGCTGCAGGTTGGCGACGTTCAGGCAGGCGACGAGAAGCACGAGCCAACCAGCCAGCATCAGCAGCAGCAGCGGCGACTGGAGCCGCGCGGGCAGATCGGAATCGCCGCGCGCGCCGGGCTGGAGCACGACCGCCTCCGACTGCCGCCCGCGGTCGGTGAAAAGCGCCCCCAGCCGCGCATTCAACTCCTGCTGCACGGCCGACGGAGTTGCCTGCGCCCGTGGACGCACGATCAGCGTCAGCCAGGAGACGGTGGCGCGGCCGAGCCAGTCGCTGCCGGTGAGCTGCTTCATGTGGGCAAGCGGCACCCAGAAGGACGCGTCCATGCCGAGCTGCATTCCCTGAAACGCGCTCGACGCGATGCCGACGATCGAAAAAGCGCTGCCGTTCAACGTCAGTGTCTGGCCTGCAAGCCTCGCCGAGCCGAAGTGGGACCGCCAGAAACGCTCGGACACGACGACCGCCGGCGGCGCCCCGGCGACATCGTCTGCCGGTGTCAGCCCGCGGCCCGTTCGAAGCGGAACCCCCAGCGCCCCGAAGAAGTTGCCGGAGACCGCTTCGCCGCGCACCGGCTCGGTGCGCTCGGTGCCTGTCAGCGAGGCTTCGGAGCGGCTGTACGCGACGAGGGCCTCGACCGTCGTCGCGCTGTCGCGCAGGGCGACGTAGTCGCGGTACGAGAAGTTGTGATTGAGGCCGGTCGGGCGCTGGGACAGCATGACGAGCAGGCGATCCGGATCGACGAGCGGCAGCGGGCGCAGGAGGATCGCGTTGGCCAGCGTGAACAGCAGGATGTTGAGCCCCAGCCCGGCGGTGAGCGACAGCCAGGCGATCAGCGTCATGAGCGGCTGACGGCGCAGGAGCCTGAGCGCAAAGCGCGCATCCGTGATCAGTCCGTCCATCGGTCCCGTTCCTTTCGTCATTGCCAGGCGACGGCCGGCCTGCCTGTGCGATGCCCTCCGCTCGAGGTTCGGTACGAAGGAGCGCAGGGCCTGCTGCCAGGCCCACACCGTCGCCGAACGCCGGCCGGTGAGAGCCCGCGTGCCGAACTCCTCGACCAGGTCGCCGATCACCGGCTCGCGCTCGGCACGCGCGAGCGAGAGCCGCATGAGCCAGAGCGGCACACGGGGCGGGCGGACCATCACCGGCCTTTCAGGAGATCGGGTCTCACGCCAGCCCACATCCTCGCGAGCGCCTCGCGCGATCGCGTCAGGGCGGCGGCGCCGGACGGCCGGACCCGGAAGATGCGCTTGGCCCGCCCGCCCCGCTGCGGCGTGGGATCGGAAAGCGTCGAGGCCACGTATCCCTTCCGCTCGAGCCGATCGAGGGCCGTGTAGAGCGCGCCGATCGCGATCGATCGGCCGGTCCGCTCCTCGATCTCGCGCCGGATGGTAGTGCCGTAGGCGTCATGTCCGAGCAGGACTACCGCCAGCAGCACCATCTGCTCGAATTCTCCGAGGGTCTCGCCGCGCCGCATTTGAACTGCATCGTAGAGGAAATTCGCTGCTGATGCAAGTGTCGCAGTTCGCAGTTCGCAGTTCGCGGATCGCGGATGGCGATCCAGTGTCGGGACGACGGTGTCGGTTGCGATGGGCGACCTGCGGATCGCGCCACTAACGACGGCGCCGGCGACTGGCGACTGGCGACGCACCGAACCGCGAACCGCGAACTGCGAATCGGGGGACCGCGATCAGCGGATCCGATACAGCCGCACGCCGCGGGACACGCCCACGAGCTCGAACTCCGGGCGCCGGTCCAGTGTCCGGAACACCTCTTCGGCCTCGGGTCCAAATCGATCCGCATGCACCGTGACGTGCGTGACGCCGAGCCTGATGATCTCCTCGATGGCGTAATCGGCCGGGAACCCCCAGAGCACGTCGGCGGCGCGGCGATACGAATCGGGCGTGTAGCCGCTGTAGCCGTTGAGCAGCGGGCGGAAGTGGGCCGTCGAGTTCAACACGTACGCGCCGTTCTCGAACGCGGCGGGCCCGGGAAAGAACGGCATCTCCGCCAGCGCGACCCGCCCGGGCTCGTCGCGCAACAGCGCGTAGATCCGCGGGATGCCCTCGAAAACCGTGCAGTGGATCGGCGCGTGCAGCGCCTCGATGTTCACGAGCGCGACGAGCGCCGCACCGGCGGCCAGCCCGACGCCGCGGCTGCGCCGGCGCCGCAATGCGGCCAGCCCGTAGGCCGCCAGCAGCGCGGCTGCAAGCAGGAACAGGTAGCCGAACCGCGCCGCGACCCGCAGGCCGCGCACGGGTGGGAACGCACCGTACAGCCACCCGTACAGCGGCGTTTGCTGTCCGAGCGACAGCAGGAACCCGATGAGCGCGAGGGCCACGAGCATCCGGACCCGGCCGCGCGTCGCGGCCCCGCTGGCTGCAGGCGAATTCGTCCATGCTTCCTGCTGCCCGGCCCCGTGACCTCCACTCCCTTGATCTCCAGTTTCGTGACTTCCAGTCTCCTGATTTCCAGTCTCTTGATCTCGAGTCACTTCATCTCGAGTCTCTTGACCTCCAGACGCATGATCTCGACTCTTCCGATCTCCGTTATCTGGATCTGGCGTCTCCTGATCTCCTGACCTCCTGTCCCAACCTCCTGATCTCCTGATCTCCTGTAAGACCCCGAAGGCGGCGAGGATGAAGACGATGAGCCCGGGGAAGAAGGAATCTACAGGATTGCCGAGAAAACCACTGCTCCAGGTGGACGAGTGGAGCCGGGCGGTTGCCGCAAGGTAACCAGCCGGCGTGGCGGAATAGTCGGCGGTCCACTCGATCGACCGCGTCAGTCCGCCGGCGGCGGAGCGGCCATACGCGGCCATCACGGGAGCGGATGCGGCGGCTACCAGCGTCGTGGCGAGCCCGAACAACCCGGCGACCCGCGTGAAGCCGCTCCCCAGCCACTCGCCGGGACGGACGGCCAGGAGGATCGCCACCGCGATCGCGGCGAACACCGTCAGATAGCCGGACGTCGAGGCGAGCACCGCCATCCAGAGCGCCAGCCACACCGCATCGCGCATCCGGCGGCGGTGGATGATGCGGTCGGCGGCCAGCAGCGCCAGCGGCAGCGCGTACGCATGCGCCGCCTGCAGGTGGGGGAGGCGCGTCAGCACGTGGGTGTTGAAGGCGACGGCCGACCCGGCAAGCAGCGCAGCGGAACGATCCCCCGTCCACTCGAACGCGACCGCGTATCCGGCAAGCGCGGTCAGCGTCAGGCCGGCCAGCAGGAGCAGGTTGAATGTCAACACCGGCGAACCGCCGGCCCAGCGGACCGGCGCGCCAAGCAGTGCCGGCACGAGCAGCGGCTCCGAATAGGTCAGCGTGCGCGGCTCGGGATAAAAGATGTTGGCGTCGAACAGGTGGACTGGATCCCGCGGAAGCGCGTGCGCAACCCAGGAGACGATCCAGGCATTCAGCTGCGCGTCGGCGTTGTGGTTCAGCGACAGTCGTCCGGGGCTCGTTGCGAGCGGCCAGGTATGAATGACGGCCAGCAGCACGAACACGGCGCTGATAGGAGACAGGAGATAGGAAACAGGAGACAGGAGGGAGCGAACGAAGCCTACCGGCGTCGACTTCACGACCTGACGCGGACGCTGTGCGCGAGGCGTACGAGCTCGCCCGCGGTCCCTGCCCACGCGAAGGTGCTGACGAAGGGGCGGGCCGCGCGCATGCCCAGCGCCGTGGGCTGGTATCCGGGGGTTGCGAGAAGTGGGTTGAGCCAGACGATGGCGGCGGAGCGGCGCTGCAGGTGTGCCATCGCCTGCCGCAGGATGTCCACCCGGCCGACGTCGAGACCGTCGCTCGCGACGATCACGACGGTATCGCGGCCAAGCAGGCGCTCGCCATGCCGATGTATGAAGTCGCGCAGGCAGACGCCGATGCCCGTGCCTCCGCCCCAGGCGTGATGCAGCTCCGGCAGGCGGCGCCGGCCGCCGGCTGCCGCAGACCGCACGCTTCCGGTGATTCGCTCGAGCGCCGTCGAAAAGACGAACACCTCAACGCCCGTCGTGACCGACGCGATCGCCACCGCGATACGCAGCGCAGGCTGCGCGTACGCGGCCATCGAGCGGCTGCCGTCGACGATCACCACGAATCGCGGCCGGAGCCTGGGACGGGCGCGCCAGCGAGCAAGCACGGGCTCGCCGCCCGTGTGCAGGCTCGACCGCAGCGTGCGCCGCAGGTCGAACCTCGGGCCGCGGAGGGCCGGTCTGAAGCGCCGCGACAGCGCCGCCTCGACCCGTCTGACGAGCGCAGCGGCGGCCTCGCGCCACATTCGATCGACGGGACCCAGATCCGGCGGCTCCCCCTCGGTCTCCACAGGGCTGTAGCTGGATCGCAGCAGGGTGCCGGCGGCTTCATCCTGCTCCTCACCAACCGAGATCACTTCTGCTCGTCCCGTGCCCGTGTCCGCCGGGCTGTCCGGCAGCGCTTCGCGCTCGATCGCCGCAGCGCCGCGGGATTCGCGTGACCGTGCGTGCGCATCGCGCCGAAAGCGATTCGACGGGCGTTCTTCACCCTTCGGTGACGTGGCCCCGGGATAGAAGAACGCCTGGAACGCTCGATCGAACGCCTCGACGTCCGCGACGCTGCCGCTCAGAACCGCACGCAGGGCGTTGCGCACGCTGCGCTCGTCCGCGATGGACGTCACGCGCAGCGCGCGCGCCGCGTCGTGGATCTGACGCGGTCCGACACGGAAGCCGTACTCCCGCCGTAGCACCGCGCAGAAGGCCGTCAGGTTCTCCGGCAGGCTGGAGAACGGATACATCAGGACACGGGACGCGAGACGGAACCCAGACCGAAGTCGGTTTGCAGACTGCGGCCCCCCGGCTCGAGCTCCGCCGGGCCTCGACCGATGATCGGATCCAGGCTGCCCCGCTCCGAGGCCAGCACGCCGTGGTCCTCGCGCACCTTCAGCACGCAGCCGAGCGTCTGTTCGAGCGTCGCCGCGTCGAGGTGATCGCGATGCAGGCTCATGAGCGCCGACGCCCAGTCGAGGCTCTCGGCCACACCCGGCGCCTTCTGGAGCGGCATCGCGCGGAACGCCTGCATCGCCCGCGCGATCTGTCCGGCCAGATGCTCGGAAAGGCGCGGAATCCGCGCGTGCAGGATCGCGATCTCCTCTTCGAGAGACGGATACGGCAGCCAGAAGAACAGGCAGCGCCGCCGCAGCGCGTCCGACAGCTCGCGCGTGCGGTTGCTGGTCAGGATCACATGCGGGATCGAGGTCGCCCGGACCGTGCCGAGCTCCGGGATGGTGATCTGGAAGTCGGAGAGGATCTCCAGGAGATAGGCCTCGAACTCCTCGTCGGCGCGGTCGATCTCGTCGATGAGGAGCACCACCCTCCCGGGCGACATCACCGCTTCGAGGATGGGCCGGGGCAGGAGGAAGTCGCGCGAGAAGAAGCGATCGGCCTCGCCGCGGAGCGCGGTCACGGCCTCGTCGAGCGTGGCGGCTTTGCCGATGACGTCTTTGACCTTGTCGCGGAGCAGCTGCGCGTA
>DATIEW010000270.1:0-2104 GCA_035455585.1 Vicinamibacterales bacterium
GCGGCCCAGCCCAACGAGCAGGACGTTCACCGGCCCTTACTCGTCGATCAACCCGCCGCCCACGTTCTCCGCGATCTCGTAGCGCAGCATCCGATTCTTCATCCAGCGCACCACGAGCAGATCGGCAGTCGCGACGAAGACCCGGTTGAGGACGCCGTACTTGGACTGGCCGTGCCGCCGCGGCCGGTTGCGGACCGGCACCTCGATGACCCGGTAGCCGCGCATCCTGAGCAGCGTCGGGATGAACCGGTGGAAGCCCCGATAGAGGACGAGTCCGCGCAAGCACTCGCGCCGGAACGCGCGGAACGTGCAACCGCTGTCCTGGATCGACTCGTCGCTGATCCAGTTCCGCGCGCGATTCGCCACCCGCGAGGACACCCGGCGCACCATCGTGTCGCCCTCGCCCCGGTTGACGCGCCAGCCGGTGACCGCGTCCCAGCGGTCGAGATGCGAGAGGAGCATGGGGATGTCGTGGGGGTCGTTCTGCAGATCTGCATCCATCGTGACGACCCACTGCCCGCGCGCCGCCTTGAAGCCGGCGTCTGTCGCGGCCGTCTCGCCGGCGTTGGCCTTGAGCCGCACCAGCCGCACCCGGGGATCGACGTCGCGGAAGCCGCGAATCACCTCGGCGCTCCCGTCCCGACTGCCGTCGTCGACGAACACCACCTCGAAGGCCAGCTTCAGCGGCTCCAGCACGGCCCGCAGCTCGGGCCAGAGATGTGGCAGGTTCTCTTCCTCGTCGTAGACGGGAATCACCACCGAGAGGTCAGCCACCAGCACTCCTGGGCCCGCGCGGGCTCGTCCCCTGCCACTCGCCGACCAGGGTCTGGGGCAGCTGGAGCCGGTCGAGCACGCGCGCCACCGTATGGTTGATGACGTCGTCCAGCGCCTTCGGCCGGTTGTAGAAAGCCGGCATCGGCGGGAGCACGACAGCGCCCATCTCGGCGAGCGACGTCAGCACGCGCAGATGGCCCAGGTGCAGCGGCGTCTCCCGGACGAGCAGGATGAGCGGTCGGCCCTCCTTGAGCGTCACGTCGGCCGCGCGGGCCATGAGCGTGTCGGCGTAGCAGGCTGCCACGGCGGCCGCGGTCTTGATCGAGCACGGCGCGATGACCATGCCCGCGGTTCGGAACGAACCGGAGGCGAGTGCGGCGCCGATGTCCCGCACGTCGTACCGGTGGTGGGCCAGCGCCTCGACATCGGCAACGCTGTAGTCGGTCTCCTCCACCAGGGTGCGCTTACCGGCCGCCGAGATGACCAGGTGAAGCTCGATGTCGGTGGTGGTGCGGAGGACCTCGAGGAGGCGAATGCCGTAGATCGAGCCGCTGGCCCCGGTGATGCCGAGCACCAGGCGTGTCACAGCCGGAACCGGCGCCGGTAGACTTCCTCCCGCGTCTTCTGGTAGAGGACTTCCCACTCGCGGCTGCCCTCGGGCATCGGACGTGAGTAGGAGGCGAGCGTCTTCCGCACCTCGGTGTCGATCGACTCCTCGAGCTTCGACTCTTCGGTGAGCGCGCGGATGATCTCGGGCCGCACGTCGTCGGGGGCCCGCACCTGCACGCCGTGCACGGTGCCCAGCTCCTTCATGATCAGGTCGGCCAGGTAGAAGATGCGGTCCCGGCTCATCCGCATCAGAGGATGAATCCTCGCTCGCGGGCGAGCTTCTCCTTGACCTTGCCGAGGAGCTGCCGGTAGTCGGCGGCGGAGTCCTTGATCATCTTGGCGTGGTCGAGCAACAACTTGCGCGCGTCGGCGTCGAGCTGCTCCTCGGCGGCGATGTTCTGCACCACGACGTGGCGGATCGCCGCGCGCACCGGCGCCTCGTCGCGCATCTCGACGATCTTGCGCGTGGTGAGCCGCTTCACGACGGCGTCGGCCATGCGCTGGGCGATCTCCTCGCGGCGGGACATACGCCCGAAGACTACACGCGCGCGGCGGAGAGTGTCAAGGAAGCGCCGGAAAACTCAGCGTCATTCGCGTGCCGTGCGGTACCACGTTGTCGGCGTGGATCGAGCCGCCGTGCGCGTCGACGAGCGACTTCACGACGGCCAGCCCGAGCCCGGCGCCGCCGGCCGTGCGCGCGCCGGCGGCCGTGCGGTAGTAC
>DATIEW010000271.1:0-2239 GCA_035455585.1 Vicinamibacterales bacterium
GGCCGATCGCGTCCCGCACCTCCGCATGCATTTCACCGTTGAAGCTGTTGAGCCGCTCGGGCCGGTTGAGCGTCAGGCGTGCAATGGCATTTTCGACGGAAAACCGGATCGTCTGGTAATTCATGCGCGGCAACCGTTCATTCGTCGTAGCTGATTTCGAGAGCGGCACTCGTCGGGCGCGCCTGGCAGCAGAGAATATAGCCTGCCTCGACCTCCCAATCCTCGAGCGCGACGTTGTGCTCCATCACAGCCGTCCCGCTCACGAGTTTCGCGCGGCAGGTCGAGCACACGCCCGCGCGGCACGAGAAAGGCAGGTCGAGTCCCGCGCGTCCGGCCGCATCGAGAATCACTTCGCCCCCGAGCGGCATCGAAAAACGGCGCCGGCGTCCATCCATCACGACTGAAATTTCCGCGCCTGCCGCCGCACTCGTCACGGCGGGCCGTGGAGCCGGGACCGGCGCCGGTGCAGCAGCGCGGGATTCCGGCACGAAATGCTCGACGTGCACGCGACCCGTCGCGCCGAGGCCGGCGAGCGCCGCCTGGAGGTCCGCGCCCATCGTCCCCGGCCCGCAGATAAAGAATTCGTCGATCGCCGGCACGTCGAGATCGTGACGCGCAAACTCGCGGACCTTGGCGGCGTCGATGCGGCCATTGAACCACTCGACGTCCTGCGGCTCGCGGCTCATGACGAAACAGATGGAAAGCCGCGTCATGAACCGGTCCTTGAGCGCGAGGACCTCCTCGAGGAACATCGCCCGCCCGGTGCTCGTATTGCCGTAATAGAGCAGGACGCGGCTGCCGGGATCCCGGGCGAGCTCCGTTGCCACGATCGAAAGGACCGGCGTGATGCCGCTTCCCGCGGCGAACGCCGCGCAGGAGCGCGGTCCACTGGCATCCGTGGCCGCGTGAAAGCTGCCGTTCGGCGTCAGCACGTCGATCGTCTCCCCGATCGCGGCGGTGCGCGCGAGGTGCTCCGACATTCTCCCTCCCTGCTGCACGCGGACGCCGATAGTCAGCCGCTCCGCGCCCTCGGGGTTGACGATGGAATAGGTACGCCGTTCTTCCTGGCCGTCGATGCGAAGGCGGAGCGCGACGTGCTGGCCGGCGCGAAATCGGAAATCTTCACGAAGCGCTCCGGGGACGAGAAAACTGAGCGCAATTGCGTCATCGGCGACCGGCGTCCGGCCCGCAATCTCGAGCGGATGGAACTTCAGCACGTCAGATGCACTTGAAATAGTCGAATGGCTCGAGGCAGGACCGGCACTTGTACAGCGCCTTGCAGGGCGTCGAGCCGAACTCGCTCTGTTTTGCGGTCTGTCTTGAACCGCATCGCGGACAGGTGACCGCCGGATCCGATTCCCACAGGCGGCGCTTGCCGGCCCCGGCCACGGCGGGCGGAGCGATGCCGAAGGCCTCGAGCTTGCGCCGGCCCTCGTCACTGATCCAGTCCGTGGACCAGGGTGGAGACAGCACGTCGACGGCGACCGCATCGAAACCGGCGCCGGTCAGCGCGCGGAGCACGTCTGCCTTGATTGCGGGCGTGGCCGGACAGCCCGAGTAGGTCGGGGCGATGCCCACCTCAATCCTTCCGTCGCCAAGCTGCGAAAGATGCCGGATGACGCCGAGATCGAGCACCGACAGCACGGGAATTTCCGGGTCGGCAACCTGCGCCAGCACCCCGCGGATGCGCGTCAGAACCTCGGGCGCCAGCGCCACGGCGACGGCCCGTTTCGCGCTCATCGCCGGTTCACCAGGTCGCGCCGGGATGCGCGCGATGCAGGGACTGCATTTCCGCAAGCAGGTAACCGAGATGCTCGCTGTGCCGGCCCTGCTTTCCATACCAGCCAAACGTCGCCGGTGCCGGCCGTGCAAGTGTCGCCTCGCCAAGGACCTCGTTGACATGCCGCAACCAACCCTCGCGGAGGGCCCCGGGCAATGGCCCGATGCCGGCGGCCGCGACTTCACGGTCCACCTCGTCGGCGTCGAACAACTCGTTGGTGAACGGCCAGAGACGCGCGAGCGGGCCTTCGACGCGGCTGCGGCTTTCCGCGGTCCCGTCGCCGAGCCGGATCAACCAGCCGCCGCTGTACCTCAGGTGATACGCCGCCTCCCGCGTTCCCTTGACCGCGATGGCCGCAAGCCTGTCGTCCGTCGATTGCGCAAGCTGTCCGTAAAGCTCGAGCTGCCACGCGTCGAACAGGCACTGCCTCACGATCGTATTGCCGAAGTCGCCGTTCGG
>DATIEW010000272.1:0-10882 GCA_035455585.1 Vicinamibacterales bacterium
CTACTACATGGCGCCGGCGCTCTTTACCGACACGACAGCCGGGATGCGCATCAATCGCGAGGAGATCTTCGGGCCGATTGCAGCCGTGATCCGCGTGAAGGACTACGAGACCGCTCTCGTGATGGCCAACGACACGCCCTACGGCCTCTCGGCGGGAATCGTGACCACGTCGCTCAAGCACGCGAGCCACTTCAAGCGCCACTCGAAGAGCGGCCTGGTGATGGTCAACCTGCCCACGGCCGGTCTCGACTATCACGTCCCGTTCGGGGGGCGGAAGAAGTCGAGCTACGGTCCGCGCGAGCAGGGCACGTACGCCAGGGAGTTCTACACGGTCGTCAAGACGGCATACGTGGCGCCGTGAGAACCAGGCTCAATCCGATTAACACGAAGGGCAACAGGAGGTCAGGAGAACAGGAGCGGCGCGCTCCCTTCTCCTGTCTCCTGATCTCCTGATCTCCTGTTCTTCCGGCCTCCTAATCTCCTTCCCCACCCACCAAGCGCCGGCGACGGGACACCTGCCACTAACGCCGCTATTGACAACCGCCTCCAACTGGGCGAGTATGACTAACGTCGCTAGTCATTGCGAGCGTTCCGATGGCACAGCAGAAACTCCAGCATTTCGAGCTGCACGTCCTCCTCGCGATGCTTCGACTGCGGGACGAGACCTACAGCGTCCCGCTCGTGCTCGCGCTCGAGAAACGGACCGGCCGGCCCGTCGCGCAGGCAGCGGTCTTCATCGCGCTCCGCAGGCTGGAGAAGAAGGGGCTCGTCACATCGCGGCTCGATGAACGGGAGGGCGGCCGGACCCGCCGGTATTTCAAGCTGACGAAGCCGGGCGTCGCCGCTGTCAAGGAGCATCGCATGGAGCACGCACGGCTCTGGCGCGGGCTCGGCCGCCTCCTCAGGGCGCACAAGGTCTGACATGCGCAGGCTGCTTCGACGTCTGCTCAGTGACGCCGATCGCCGGTCGATCGAAAGCGATCTGGCCGAGCTCTTCGAGGTCCGGCGCAGGAGGGATGGCGATCGCGCGGCGGCGCGATGGCTCGCACGCCAGCGCCTGCTCTATCCGTTCCACCTCTTCGCCGATCGGCTGCGTGGGGGGATCGCCGACTGGATCGCGGGCCTGCGCGGCCTCGGGCGCGATGTCCCCTACAGCGTACGAAGCCTCGCCCGCGCGCCGGCGCTCGCTGCCACGATCCTCCTCACCGTCGGCGTCGGCCTGGGCTCGACCACCGCCATGCTCAGCGTTGTCCGGGCTGTTCTGATCAGTCCGCTGCCCTATGCCGAGCCGGAGTCGCTCGTCTGGATCTACACCGACAACCCGCCCTTCCGATTCAGGTTCTCGGTGGTGGACTACCGGGCGCTCGAGGCCGATCACCCGGCGTTCAGCAACGTTGCGGCCTACCAGACCCAGCTCGTCACGATCACCGCCGGGGACAGGTCGGAGCGGGTGGTCGCCAAGGCCGTGAGCGGGTCCTACTTTCCGCTCCTGCGCCAGAGGCCGATCGTGGGCCGTCTCTTCGACCCGTCCGATGACCGCCGTGACGATCCGCTGGCGGTAGTGACTCATGGCTTCTGGCAGCGGCATTTCGGAGGCGATCCGGCGGTGCCGGGAGCGACGATTGCGCTCGACGGCGTCGTCCACACGATTGTCGGCGTGCTCCAGCCGCCGGAAGGGCCGCTCGAATCGAGCGTCGCCGTCTTCACCGCGGCGCGGTGGCCCGTGCCGAAGCGCAAGGGACCGTTCTTCATCATGGCGCTCGGGCGGCTGCGCGCCGACGTTCCGCGCGCGGAAGCGCTCCACACGCTGCGCGCCACCAACGCGCGGCTCTTTCCGATCTGGCGCTCGTCGTACCAGGACGAAAAGGCGACGTGGGGCATGCAGGATCTGAAGGAACGCGTGGTCGGCGAGACCGGCGCGAGACTCCTGCTCGGCCTGGCAGCCGTGGCCTGCGTGCTGCTCATCGCCTGGGTGAACACCGTGAACCTGCTCATCGCCCGTGCGCTCAATCGGAGCCGGGAGCTGGCGATTCGCGGCGCGCTTGGCGCCTCGCGCGGCCGGCTCGTGCAGCACCTCCTGGCGGAAGCCGGCGTGCTGGCCGCGGGCGCCGCCGTCGTGGGGCTGTCGGTCGCGGCGGGAGCCGTCAGGCTGATTGCGACGTACGGTGGCGCGTACATTCCGCGCATCGATGAGGTGGCACTGTCGGGAGTCGTTCTCGGATGGCTGGCAGGCCTGGCTCTTCTGAGCTGCCTCGTCATCGGGTTGGTGCCGGCCATTCAAACTTCGCGACTGCGGCTGCAGTCCGCTCTCACATCGGGTGGCCGGTCCGCAACCGACGGTCCGGCGGCACGGCGGCTGCGCCGAGCGCTCGTCGCGGTTGAGTTCGCGCTCGCCACGCCGCTTCTGGTGGCGGCCGCGCTCGTGACGGCGAGCCTTGATCGTCTCAACCGCGTCGACGTCGGCATCGACACGGCGCGCGTGCTGACAGCCGGCGTGTCGCTGCCCGGCGCTCGCTATGCGGAGAATGCGGACAGGCGCGCCTTCTGGGACCGCGCGCTCGCGCGGCTGGCTGCGTTGCCCGGCGTCGAAGCCGCCGCGCTCGCCGACAGCCGTCCGCCGCACGAGGGCTACAATCTGAACAACTTCAATCTCGAGGATCGTCCGACCCCGCCCGGCGAGAACCAGCCGATCTGTCCGTGGATCGCCGCATCGCCCGATTTCTTCAAGGCCGTTGGACTGCCGCTCGAGCGCGGGCGGCTCTTCGACACCCGCGACCTCGCCGGGGGGCCGCCTGTCGTTATCGTGGACCGCGCGTGGGCGAGCCGGTTCTTTCCCGGCGCGGAAGTGCTGGGACGCCGTTTCCAGGAAGGTGGCTGCACGACCTGTCCCTGGATAACGGTCGTCGGCGTCGTCGGCACGGTGAAGTTCTCCGGCCTCGAGTCGCCGGACCAGGGCACGGTCTACTATCCGTTCGCCGGTCTGCCCAATGGCTACCTCGTGCTTCGCGCGGCCGACCCGGCGACGCTCGTCGCGCCGGTGAGGCAGGCTGTGCGGCAGCTTGACCAGAGCCTTCCACTGACGGACATCGCGACGGGCGAGGAGCTCGTCTCGAACTCTCTCGCCACGTCCCGCCACCTCAGCGTCCTCGTCGGGATGTTCGCACTCACCGCAGTCGCGCTGTCGCTCGTCGGCATCTACGGCGTAATGGTCTACTTCGTCCAGCAGCATACGCGAGACATCGGGATCCGTCTGGCGCTGGGCGGCGAGCCGTCGGCCATGCGGCGCATCGTTGTCGCACAAGGTCTGCGCCTGGTCGTTGTCGGGGTCGGGCTCGGCGTGGCGACGGCGTTTTTCACCGGCCGGCTGATGAGAACGATGCTCTTCGGCATCAGCCCAACCGATCCGTGGATGATGGCCGCGGTATCTCTCGCGCTGGTGGGGGTTGCCGCCGTTGCGTGCCTCGCGCCAGCTCGACGGGCGGCGCGCCTCGATCCCGTGACGATCCTGCGAGAGGGTTGATCCCCCCCGTAACTGCCGTGGTAACGGAACCTCCGCACGTGAACGTCCGTGTGGATACCCCCATACGGTACCTCATGCGTAACCTTCGTCCCAGAACCTCCGTCGCCTGAACCTCCGTCCTTGAACCCCCGTCTTGTCGAGTGCACAATACCGCTCAGAGTGGCATGTGCCGCCCCGCCCCACTTTCCTGCTGCTTCCCGTCCTGCTCAGCCTTGCTGGCGCCGGGGCCGTGTGGGGCCAGAACCCGGAGGAGCGGGGCCGGCTCGGCGAAATGCCGCTGCCAGGTGGTCTTCAGGCAGCCCTCGCCGCGATCGATGATCCCGTTCCCGGAGATCGCGCCCAGTTCCTGGTCGAGCTGATTCGCAGGACGCACCAGCGGATCAGCGAAGCCGACGAGCGGATTGATCCGGTGGTCGGACGTCTGCTCGCTCATCTGGATCGCGCGACGGCCGACGGGAAGGCGGCGGCGACGACGGACACGCTTCCGCTGCCGCTCAGCGCCGACGTGTGGAGCAGCGCGGTCTTCGGTCGGATCGTCGCGCCCGAGCGCCTCGCCGGCGCGATTCTCCGATCGCGGAACGCGTCGCTGCTCTACGCGGGGCTCCTCTCGCTCGACGACGAGACACGAGCGTGGATGGAACGCCAGCCCGACCTCGTCGCGGATCTCGCGCTCCGGCATGCTGCGGCGTTCCTGGTCGCGTCGCCGGGGATACGGCTGCGGGGTTCGGCGCTCGACGTGCCTGGCGGGAGCGCGGCGGAGACGGCGTGGCAGGCGCTCGTCGGGCGGCGCGTGAACGAACCGGCGGCGTTCATCCGGGCGCTCCTCGTGCAGCGCGAGGGCAAGCTCGCCTACTTCTTTGGTGAGATGGCGCGTCTCACGGCGCCGCAGGCGCGGTTCGCTCTGAACCTCGACGCCTCCGACGCCCGCGCGCCCGTGGCCGCGGCCCGACGCCTGCTGGCCGTGTTCGAGCGGATCGCGGTCGACTGGAGGATCGCAGATCAGCCTCTCCGGCGGCCGTCCATCGATCCGGGCACGTTGCTCTCGGAACTGCGCGCAGACGGCGAGGGTGAACGTCAGGTGCCGGGGACGCGCGCGTTCTGGCGTGCCGTTCTGGCCGACGGCTGGAAGTCCGACGGGCTGGAACTCGCGCCGCAGACCATCGGGCGCCGCGACAGAGTCGACTTCGCGTGGCTGTGCGAGCAGGTATTCAACGCCGAACCCCACGAGCATCAGCGCCGTTACCGGCTCGTGCTGTTCGCGTCACGCGCACTCACGGAGCCGACGCCGGTGACCGCAGTCGACGCCGTCGAAGCGGTCCGTGCGGCCGGCACGTACCCTGCTCTCGTTGCCGCGCTCGAGCGCGCGAACCTCCGGGACGTCGGTCTCGTCGCGGGTGCTGCGCGGCGCGCCGCCCGGTTGTCGCGCATCACCGACGAGCCGAACGCGGTGCGCGCGCTCGCCCAATTCCAGGGAGCGCTGAATATCGTCATTCGCGCGGCCTCGCGCGGGGGGCTCCCGCCAGATACGCTGCCCGGAATCGTCTCGTCGCTCTCCGCTGTCGAAGTGAGCGATCGCGGGGACTACGAGGGCCGGCTCGTCGCCTGGATGGGCACGCATCTGCGCAGCCCGGCCGCCCCGGTTTCTTCCATCGACTCGTCGGGCATCCCGGACGAGCCGACCGACGGCATGGACGAGCAGCTGCTGAGGCTCCTTGCCGGCCGGCCGGACGATCCACCTCGGGTCGTCGAGTGGGAGGGCAATCGGTATCGGGTCGATCTCGCGCAAGCGGAGCAGAGACGGCTGTCGCGGCTGATTGGCGAACGGACCCGGGCGCTGCTGGCGTCGTCCCCCACGCTCGTGGCGATTGCCGACGCCCTGTCAGCCCCCCCTGCTCACCGGTCGATCGCGCGTGAGGCGGATCGGCTCGAGCGCGTTGCGCGGGTTGCCGGGTTGGTCGACGGGTCGGGATGGGAAGGCACGGACGTTCCGGTCCGTTATCGCGCGGCGGCCGACGCGCTGCGGCGCGCGGGCGGCGGAGGGACCAGCGGCGTCGACCGGGTCGCGCCGGCGCTGCGGCTGCTTGCCGACGACTTCCTCGCCAGGGGGCTCAGCGAGCTCAGTTACGTCGTCGCGCTCGGACACCACGACATGGCGTGGGCGCCGGCGCGCGCGATAGCGGGCCGCCACGACTTCGCGCTCGCCACGCCGGCTGTCGGCCGCCTGCGGCCGTGGGGGCTGCCCACTACGGGCATCGACAAGGGGGAGGACTGGCACGTCACGGGACCGCTGCTCGGTCTGGACGTAACGCTTGCCGAGCTCACTTTGCGCAGGCTCTCGTCGAAGCCGCCCGTACGAAAGCCATCACTCGGTCCCGAAGACCGGCGTGTGCTCATAGATGGCGCGGCACTCACCAGCCCGGTCGCGCTGGCCGACGCGGATCGCCGCACGCTCGTTGGCGCCATTGGCAGGGGACGAGCGCGGCTGTCGGAAGTCCGGACGGCCCGCGAGGCCTTCGCGCTCGCGGACGCCGCGCGGCTCAGCGCGTCGCGCAGAAGTCTTCTTGCCTGGGTTGCGACGCACGACCGCGATCGGATGCCGGTGTTCCTGTCGCTGCGCGAGCTTCTCTGGCTCGGGCTCGACTGGCAGCCACTCGACCCTCGGCTGGACGCGTGGGGAGTGTCGGCCAGGCCGCGGACAGGGTGCTCCTGTCTCCAACTGTTCGATCGGCGACAGTGGGAGGCGATCGCCGGGCGCTGGGGTTCCGGCCTGCTCGCGAGCGCGTTTCCGGATCTGAACCTGCGTCTCGCGGAGTTGCTCGAGGATCTGGGCATGCCGGCTCCGCTGCTCGTTCCCGTGCTCGCAGCCGCGACGCTGGACCTGGTGAACTCGGTGGCCGTCCGCGATCGCGACGATTATCGGGGGCTGCTCGAGTTCGTGCTGGCGCTCGACCGGGAGCAAGTCGAGCAGTACCTCGCGCTGCTCACGACGGACGGTCCGCTGGTGCCCATCGTTGACGGAGCGTCAGGCGAGGCCTCGCGATGAAGGGCCTGCACGCACGGCTCCTGTCGTCGATCGTGGCTGGCTGGAGTGCGCTTGGAGCGGCGCAGGCGCCTGCGCTCCGGATCACGTCACCGGGGCCGGATACTCTCGTCAACGGCCCCACGCGGCTGGAGGTTGTCGTCACGCCCGATGCGGGGGTGGTCCAGTCTGTCCGGTTCTTCGCGAACGGCCTGCTCGTCTGCACGGTGGAGCGGCCGCCGTTCAAGTGCATGTGGGATGCTGGCCCGGTCGTCCGTGGCCATCACGTCCGCGTCGTTGCGACGCTTGCCGGCGGGCGCACACTGCGCGATAACCTGCGCACCCGGGAGCCGGGATTCACGGCCGCGGTCCAGACTGCTGCCGTGCTCGTTCAGGTCATCGTCAAGCACCGCGGCCAGTTCGTTACCGGGCTGACGAAGCAGGATTTCGAGCTGTTCGAGGACGGTGCGCAACAGTCGATCGCGACGCTCGTGAGCGAAGAGGTGCCGCTCGACCTCGTGCTGGCCATCGACATCAGCGGCAGCATGGAAAGCTCGCTGGACGAGGTGAAGACGGCAGTCAGGCAACTCCTGTCGAAACTGCGGCCGGGCGACGCGACGACGCTGCTCGGCTTCAACGACACGGTGTTCCTCGCGGCCGAGCGGGAGACGGATCCCGAAGCACGGTCGGCGGCTGTCGATCTGCTGATGTCGTGGGGAGGCACCGCGTTGTACGACGCGACCGTTCAGGCGCTCGCCATGGTGAGCCGGGAGCAGGGCCGCAAGGGTGTGATCATCTTCTCGGACGGAGACGACCGGCACAGCCTCACAGGGCGCGACGCGGCCATGGCACGCGTCCAGGCCAGCGAGGCCATGCTGTACGCCGTAGGGTTCGGCGCAGGCGCGACGGTACCCCGGCTGCGAAGCGGTCTCGAAGAGTACGCGCGATCCACCGGCGGCCTCGCCTTCTTTCCGCAACGGACGCAGGAACTCGACGGGATCTTCGGGACGATCATCTCCGAGTTGTCGCATCAGTACGTGCTGTCGTACACGTCGACCAACCTCGCGCACGACGGCAGTTGGCGGAACATCGACGTCAAGGTCCGCAAAGGTTCGTACGACATTCGAGCCCGGCGGGGGTACCTGGCCCCAGGCCCGGTGCTGGCAGGGAGGTGAACGATGGAGCAACGCGACACGATCGGCGCGGCAATCCTGGCGCTCATCGTGACCAGTGCTCCCGGGACAGCCGGCCGGCAGGCCCGGGAGCAGAGTCCTGCGTTTCGAAGCGGCGTCGAGCTCGTGACCGTCGAGGTGGGCGTTGTCGACAGGCAGGGGAATCCCGTTCGCGGCCTGGGGCCCGAGGACTTCGTCGTTACCGTCGGCGACCAGACGCGGCGCGTCGTGAGCGCCGAGTTCGTGGACGCTGCCGCCGCGCACGCGCGGTCCGCCGTCCCTCCCGACGGTGCCGTGAGCACGAACGAGGCGGCGGCCGGAGGACGGCTCTTCGTGTTCGTCGTCGATCAGAGCACGATCGAGCCTGGCGCGACGCGGGAGCTGGCGAACGCGGCGTCGCAGCTGCTCGATCGGCTCACGTTCGCCGACCGTTCGGCCGCGATGTTCATCCCCGTCGGCGCACGGGTGGACTTCACGTGGGCACACGACCGGGTCCGGAGCGCCCTGCAGCGCGCGACCGGCATGTCGGGCACCGGCTCGATGTGGGAATACGGCAGCCTTGCGGAAGCACGCGACATCTCGAATCGCAGTCCGCTGGCGCTCCAAACCGTGAGCCAGCGTGAATGCGGGGTGTCGGTCCTGGCGTCCGGCGGCGGCGGTGGAGCCGGCGGGACCGGGCGTGGCGGAACCGGTCAGCCGACTGGAGGCGCGAATCCTCCAGGCGGCGGCACCGCGGGCACCGGCAACACCGGCAGCGGACTGCCCGCCGGATCGGCGGCAGGAGCAGGACCCGCAAGTGCCGGCAGCGGCTGCCTCCGCGAGATTCAGCTGCTGGCTGATTCCACCTGGCGAACGGCCCAGATGACGTCGCTTTCGAGCATCGCATCGCTGCGCCAGCTGCTCGGGACGCTCGAGCGGGTGCGCGGCGACAAGACCGTCATTCTGTTCTCCGGTGGCTGGCCGCTCGACCAGATCGAGCAGACGTCGCTGCTTTCGTCGCTTGCCGACGAGGCGGCGGCAGCCCAGGCGACCATCTTCACGGTTCTCCTGCCACGGTCGACGTTCTCGGCCAGCCGGCGCATGGTGAGCCTTACGCCTGCGGTGGATCAACACGTTCTCACGTGGGCCCTCGAGGCGCTTGCGACGATGACGGGCGGGGGATCGTTCCGGGCCGAGGTCAGCGCCCGCGCCGCCTTCGAGCGGCTGTCGCAGGAGCTGTCGGGCTACTACCGCATCGGCGTCGAACGCGATCCCAGCGACCTGGACGGCAGGACCCGGCGGATGAAAGTGCAGGTACGCCGCTCCGGTTCGACCGTTCGCGCGCGCGAGACCTTCGACGTGCGGACCTACGAGGATCGGGATTGGGCGGCGAGGATGTCTTCAGCGCTCGAGGCGCCGATTCCCGCGACAGGCGTCGGGCTTCGCCTCACCAGTTACCTGTCGGCAGGCGCCGAGGATGGTGCGCGCCTCAAGCTGCTGCTGACCGGTGATGCGACACGGCTGCAGCCTGGCGAGGCAACCTTCCAGGTTCTGATCCAGGACCTGGAGGGCAACAGGATTCTGTCGGGAGAGCAGCCGATCGGCGAACCCACCGGCGATCGGCTGCCCTTTTCGACGAGCATTCCGATCGAGCCCGGCAGCTACATCGTCCGGCTGGCCGTGATGGATGGCACGGGCCGCGTCGGCTCCGTCGAGCATCGCGTGGAGGCCCGGCCGGTGCCGATCGGGCCGCTCTCGGTTACTGGTCCGCTGCTCGTGCGTGTTCCAACGCAGGGCCGCGGCGAAGCGCGGCTCGCGCTCGATGGGCCGGCCCAGGACGAGCGGCTGGCGCTCGAGATCGGCATCGAAGGCGACCGCGCTCAGGTTGCGGGCGCCGGCGTCCTCTTCGAGATCGCGGCCGGCGCCGGCAGCCCCGCTCTCGTGCAGGTGCCGGGGTCGCTGTCGCGTGGTCCGAGATCGGGTTCGATGATCGCGCAGGCCGTGGCGGACACACGCATCCTGCCGCCCGGGGAGTACGTGGCGCGCGCGAAGGTGAAGACCGGCAGCGAGGAGCTTGGAGAGGTGCAGCGCGTCTTCCGGTTGGCCGGCATCGCATCTCCGACGGTGGCGCGTGCGGCGGAATCCCCGGTGGAACCCAGCTGGCGTGTCACGTCAGCCCCCCATACCATCTCTGCGCTGCACACCGTTCCGCACTTCACGCTCGATCAGGTTCTTGCGCCTGCTGTCCTGGGCGCGTTTCTCGACCGCGTTGCCGCGCGTCCCGAGGCCTCCTCGCCACAGGTACGCGAACTTCTCTCGCGAGCGCGTGAGCCGGGACTGTCACGACTCGAGGTGTCCGGGACCCTTGCGACCGACGTGCCGGTCGCCGCCTTCCTCAGGGGCCTGACCCTCCTTGCCGGGAACAGGCTCGACGCGGCAGCCGACGCGTTCCGGGCCGCGATGCGCGGCGCGCCCGATCTGTATCCCGCCATGGTGTACCTCGGCGCCTGCTTCGCCGCGGCCGGCAAGGACAAGGAGGCGGCCGGCGCCTGGCGGACCGCGCTCATCGGAGAAGGAGATTCCGTCGAGCTGCACATGCTCGCCTCGGACGCGCTGCTGCGGCAGGGCCAGGCCGGTCTGGCGCTGGCCACCATCAATCAGGCGCGCGCGAAATGGCCGGACCGCGACGACCTGAAGCGCCGCTTCGTGGTCGCGGCGCTGGCCGCCGGCGAGCACCAGCAGGGGCTGGACGCCATCGATGAGCTCGTCTCGCGCGGCGCCGAAGACGAACCCTCGCTGGCGCTCGCGCTGATGGTGCTGTACGAAGCGTTCGTGCAGACCCAACCCGTGGTGAGCCTGGAACAGGACCGGGCCCGCGTGATGCGGTACGCCGAAGCGTATCGCGCACGCGGCGGACCGTCGCTCGCGCTCGTGGAGACCTGGCTCGCGGCCGTGACGTCCAAACGATGAACCTGTTCCGCGTTTCGCGGTTCGCAGATCGCTGATCGTGGGTCGCCACGAACCGCGAACCACGAACCGCGGCTCTATTCGACCGTGACGCTCTTGGCCAGGTTCCGCGGCTGATCGACGTCACAGCCCCGGCGCACCGCGATGTGGTATGCGAGCAGCTGCAGCGGCAGGACCATCAGCACGGGCGTGAGCAGCGGGTGCGAGTCCGGAACCGTGACGAGG